>JASLCO010000358.1 GCA_030146505.1 Moraxellaceae bacterium | reverse complement strand
CGAGGGTGAAGTTGACGTGGTCCAGCAGGGGCGCGGCGCCAAAGCCGAGAGTGGCATCGCGCAGGGTGAGAAGGCTCATGAGGCTAAGGGGCGTGGCGGTGAGGAAGGCGCGGATGGTACTCCTTATTTCTTCAGGGGGCATGCCTGCAGCAGGTCCCTTGGTCGTCCTTCTCCGGAGGGGAAATGCGTGGATTTTCCCCTCTGAAGAAGGGGTCGCTGAGTGGGCGTTCAAATGGGCGGTGGTCAGTGCGAGAATGCGCGCCGGCCCAGTCTTCGCTCTTAAAGACAGCCTCCCCGCAGAGACAGGAGAAGCCCATGGAATCGCGACTGACCAATCTCGAAAGCAAGGTCGCCTTTCAGGATGACCTGCTGGAAACGCTGAACGGCATCGTGGCGCGGCAGCAGCAGGAAATCGACATGCTGCAGGGCCAGGTGCAGATGCTTTATGACCAGCTGCGCTCGCTGGCACCGTCGAATATTGCCCAGGGCGAGGCAGTGGATGAAAGGCCGCCGCATTACTGAGTGCGACAGGTGCTTTTGTAGGTGCGAATTCATTCGCACATGCTCATGAACCGGCTGCCTTTTCCTTGAGATTCCCGTTGTCGCGGGAATAATGAGTGCCTCATGAAAAAGCCGGCTATTGCCGGCTTTTTGTTTGCAGCGAAGGGAAAATATCAATCCCGCTTTTTCGACACCCAGGCCCAGACCATTTCACAGCGTATGGGTTCTTCGCCGGATTCGTCCGTCACCATCACCGGCACGGTCACCTCACCCTTGGGCGTGCTGCGTATCAGTTGTACCTGTTCCTTGCTCAGCGTGGCCACGGCGCGCATGTCACCCTGGGTGCGCTTGAGGTAGTCCACTTTCAGCGTCTTGATCAGTGGCAGCTTGTCATCCGGCAGGTTCATGCCGACGGCAAAGCCGGTGGCGGTTTCTGCCAGCAGGGCCATGCCGGCGGCGTGCACGCCCTTGATGTGGTTCTGCACGGGGCGGCGGTTGCGGATGCTCACCACCACGCGCTCGGGCGTGAGCTCTTCATAGCGCAGGCCCGAGGTACCCACGAAAGGAACAACGCGCCCGAAAATGCCGGAAATCACCGTGCTGCGAAGGGCAGGGGGCAAGAAGGCAAATTTGGAAACGACGCGGTTGAGGTTGTTGCTGAAACTCATGAGGGACTCCAGGGGTCTGTTGACGATGCGCGCTATGTGGCGCAGGGAGCGGCTTTGGCCCAGCGCCAGCAGAGAATGGCGTGGTGCGGTTGTTCCACATAAGCCGTGAACGACACCGCGACGGGCCAAAACCGACTTAAGCCCTACGGGTTGCTGCCTGATTTTCGCCATGCGGCGTTATGTCCCGCAGGAAATCTCCTTGGGGACCTCTCCTTGCGTGGAGTACCACGCCACGTCGGTCCTGCCTTGCCTGGCAAAAATCAGGCGGCAAGGCCGGGTAGCGTGAATCGTCAACAGACCCTGGCCAGAAAGCCCGGCCATGAAAGCCTCTGCAACCGAACCGGTCAAGGATGCATGGCGACGAGAACCGGTCATTCCGGCCAAGCCGGACGCCATGCCGGAAAAGTGACTGTCAGGTCTTCTTTGTCTGGTTGGGACGGGCCAGTCATTTCCTGATATGGCGCGCTCGGTCGGTTATTGTCTGACATGAAGCAATGGAAATGCCTGATTTGACGACATCGTGGCCGCATTTGGCCAAGAGGTTTGCCGCAAATGACGGTAATAATGCCCGCCCCGAAAAAATCCGGTCCCGGCTGCAGGGGTCACGGATAGCCGGGGTAGCACAGGCACAACAGAGTGCCGTTTGCGGGCAGCCAGGCCAAGCTGCCCGGCCTGGGCCCGCCACTGGCGGCCGCACACAAGAAAAAGGCGAAGACCATGCAAAAATCCCCGCCCCAAGGACGCTTCCTTACGTTTGGTGCCTATACCCGCAAGCTCGTGCAGCTGATGGAAGACCAGTGGAAAATCCCCGCTGAACAGGTGCTGAGGGGTTCCTGCCTGGAGCGCAGCCAGCTGGAACAGCCTGATCTGGTGGTTCCCTTTGCCGATGTCGTGATCATTTTCAACAATGCCTATCGCCTTTGCGGTTCCAGCGAGCTGGGACTGCGCTTTGCGGAGCAATTGCGTCCGAGCTCGCATGGCATGCTGGGCGCGGCGGTGCTTACCGGCAGCAACCTGCAGACGGCCATCGACCTTTTTTATGACTATGTGGGACTGATCGCGCCCTTCCTGCTGTTGCACCAGGAAGACCGGCGGGGCAACCGCGTGCTGGTTTTCGAGATCATCGGCAATACCGTGGGCGTTGACCCGGTACAGATTTACGATGTCGTCCTGCTGAGCGCTTTCAATATCCTCAAGCTCATCCTGGGCGAGCGCACGCGCGAACTGGTTTTCCATTTTTCCTACAGCCCGCCTGCGCATGCCGACGCCTATTCGAAATATTTCGATGGCCATGTGCAGTTCAATGCCAGCTGCAACGGCATTTCCATTCCGCTGGAATTGCTGGAAACCCGTGTACCCACCTCGGACGAAGACACGCACCGCCTGCTGCTGGGCCAGATTTCCGAGAAGATGGATCTCGTGCATGCGCAGAATTCCTTTGTGGATTCCGTGCGCTTCCATCTGAAACGCAGCGAGGGCCCGTTGCCACGCATGTCGGCGGTAGCCTCTGCCTTCAATATGTCGGCGCGCACCTTCCGCAACCGCCTGCGCCGCCACAATACTTCCTTCCAGGTGTTGCTGGACAAGGAGCGCCACGAGCAGGCGGTGCACTTCCTGCGCAATACCGACAAGTCCGTGAAGGAGATTGCCTATACCCTGGGTTTCCAGGAGAGCAGCAATTTCTCGCGCGTGTTCAAGAAATGGACAGGGCTGACGCCGCTGGATTTCCGGCGTGGCGGCGGACGCTGAGCACTGTTTTGACGACATGAAAAAAGCCCCGCCAATGCGGGGCTTTTTTTGGATTGCATCCCCGGCCTGCAGCCGGTTTGCTGCTCAATCCTTGAAGTTGTTGAACTGCAGCGGCACGCCCAGCTTCTGTTCGCGCAGCATGGCCATCACTTCCTGCAGGGCATCGCGCTTCTTGTCGGTCACGCGCACTTTTTCACCCTGGATGCTGGCCTGGGCCTTGGAGCCGGACTCCTTGATGGCCTTGACGATCTTCTTGGCGATGTCGGATTCCAGGCCGTCGCGCAGCTTGATGACCTGGTGCACTTCCTTGCCGGAGGCTTCCATCTTCTGCGCATCCATGCACTGCGGATCAAGCTTGCGCTTGATGAAGTGGTTTTCCAGCATCGCGCGCACCTGGTCGATCTGGAAGTCGGATTCGGCAATCAGCTTGACGAGCTTGTCTTTTTCTTTCAGCTCCACTTCCACCTTGGAGCCACGGAAATCGAAGCGCGTGGCAATTTCCTTCACCGTGTTGGTGACGGCGTTGTTGACCTCAAAGAATTCCAGTTCGGAAACCACATCAAACGATGGCATGGGACTGACCTCCGCAAAAAAACAGGCCCTTGATGCAGGGCGGACGATGCGCGGAGTGTAAGGAAGCCGGCGTGGATTTGCCACGAGCAGCCAGGGCGGCGCCATGGCGGGCTGAATGCCGCCGTGCGCTTCAGTCGGCCTGCGCTTCGGGCAAGGTGTGTGGTACGGGGTGTCCGAGATCGGGAATGAGCCGCGAAGACAGCAGCACGGACGGAATGCGGGTACGGATTCTGGCGTGGATTTCCGGCAGTTTCGTCCAGTGAATGCCGGGATACATGTGGTGGGCCGTGTGGTAGCCGAGGTTCCAGGACGTGAGGTTGTAGAAGGGGTGTTCCACGTTGCGGGAGGCAAGGAAGTGGTTGGCAGTGGATAGGCCCGAATGCTGCTGGAAGGTGTTGTCCAGCAGTACCACCAGCATGATGACCATGGGGGCCACGAAGACGATGAGGGCATTCACCGGATTGATGAGCACAAAGCCCAGCAGTGCAAGATTGCCGATCAGGAACCAGCGCTTGAAGCGGCCGAAGAGCACGGGATGGCGCCGGCCCAGTTTCCAGATTTCCGGATAGATCATGGCGGCGTTGTAGAAGTCGAATTTCAGGCGGTGCATCACGCTGCCGTCCGGCTCCTGCCAGCGCGCGGGGTCGCGCTCCTGATCGAGGTAGTCGCCGTGGTGGCCGATATTGTGGTGAATCGTCCAGGAAAAGGGGCTGGTGCCGGTCTGCAGGTACATTACGGTTTCGATCAGGCGGTTGGCCCAGGGCCGCGTGAAGATATTGACGTGATGGTGGTTGTGGCAGACGGCGCCGCAGGACACCTGCACCACCATGAGCAGGGCCACGAGGGCGGCCAGCTGCCAGGGATTGTCGATGCTGAAAAAGGCCCACAGCTGCACGCTGAAAACGGCCAGCACCAGCAGCACGGCGGGAATGTCGGCACGGTGGCGGAGCAGGGGGATAGGCGGGGACATGGTGGGTTTGTTCAATTCCGGTTCTGCCTGATACGGCGCCACTCTGTGGTGACTGTGCCGGTGATTGGGCCTGTGCCTTGGGGATAGCCAGCAGGCTTGCACGGGAAGCCCGATGCTAGACATCTGCCGCCGGCCCGTCCATGGCAGGGAAATCCCATGCGGGATGGCCGGTTTGTCGTGACGATGGGAAGAGGGTGCATGGGAAACGCATTGATGCCGGCCATAGCCCCGGCAACATACCCTCACTTCCTCACTTCCTCACTTCCTCACTTCCTCACTTCACCCGCATATCCCTTAACAAGGCCGCGCATGAAGGCAATCATCTCGGCGGTGTTCTGCTGGAAGTCCGGGTCCACGCTGGTTTTCACGATCACCATGCGGGATTTTTCATCCACAAAAATGTGCTGGCCCCAGATCCCGTTGGCGAAAAATTCCTGGTCCGGGTTTTTGGGGACCCACCAGTGGTAGCCATAGCCGCGTTCGGGATAGCCGTTGCCGGCGGCCAGCCAGGGTTCGGGGCGTTTCGTGCTTTCCTGTACCCAGTCGGCAGGCAGCAGTTGCTCGCCATTCCATACGCCTTTTTGCAAGTACAGCTGACCCAGCTTGGCGTAATCGCGCAGCGAGGTATTGAGGCAGCAATAGGCCAGCTCGTTGCCGTCCGGATGATCCAGATTCCAGAAGGCTTCATCCTGCATGCCCAGCGGTTGCCAGAGTTTTTCCTGGGCATATTGCGTGACGGATTGCCCGGTGGCACGGCGCAGTATCCAGGCCAGTACCTGCGAATCCACGCTCTTGTAATGGAATTTCGTGCCGGGAGCATATTCGGCGGGCAAATTCTTTACCGCATCGTCTATCGACAGGTCGAGCAGGAAAACCTTGTAGAAAAGCCGGCGTATATCGGAAGTGAGGCTGGCGTAGTTCTCGTCGAATTTCACACCGCTGGACATGCGCAAAATATCTTTCACCGTGGCTTCGCCATAGGCACGGCCCTGCAGCTCAGGAATATATTTCGAGGCCTTGTCATCCAGTGAGGGAATCTTGCCTTCCTTGTGCGCAATGCCAACCAGTGTGGCCACGACGCTCTTGGCCATGGACCAGGACGTGAGGGTGGATGTGGGGCCGGCACCCAGACGGTATTCTTCGTGCAGGATGACGCCATCACGCAGGACCATCAGGCCGCTGGTATGCGTTTTCGCCATGAAGTCTTCAATTGCATGATATTGGCCATTGAATTCATAGCGCCGGGGCAGTGGTAAAGGTGAACTGGCGAAGCCAAAAGGCTGGCTGCTGCGATGCAGGGGGCGCGCCGGGAAAATACGGTCCATATGCTGGAAATTCTGCTCCCGCACTTCAGGACTGAAGAGCTTGAGCATTTTCCAGGGCGACCACGGTGACCAGGGCCGGAATACAAAGGTCGCCAGCAGGATGGGAAGGAGGGCCAGAGCGGCCAGCAGGACTTTGGTGCGCATGCGCGTTGCCTGTTCTTGTTGTCTTGCGCGCAGTAAAGGTCAGCACCTCTGCAGGGTCAAGGCAAAGGGGCGGCTGTGCAGTCGTGCTCAGTCGTATTCGTAGCGTTCTGCCAGCCACTGTGTATCGGTTTTGCCATCGAAATAGCGGGTGTGGCCGCGGATATCACGCAACAGGGCATCGTTGACGGTGCAGAGATGGGCAATGAACTCTTCCACCGAGCGGCCCTGGCGCAGGAATTCAAAACCATCGTGTTCGAATTCGAAAACACTGCCGGCATCCTCACCTTTCAGCGCCAGCAGGAAGTAATTGCCGGAGTTGGGAATCTCGCCTATCACCACATGGTCTTGCAGCCATGCTGGCAGCAGCTCTTCCTCCTCCTCCGGGCTGAGGCCGTCCAGCCAGGCATTGAATTCTTCCTGCAGCATTGCCCACTCATCGGGATGCGCAATATAAAACGCTGAAGAACGGCCTCCCCAAGGCGCATGAAAAACGGTGTCGCAAAACAGCCTGATACTGCCATGGCGGGCATAGAGCCCGGCCAGTGCAGGCACTTCCGGAATCTGTTCGCGCAAGGCAGCCAACGCTTCTTCATTCAGTGCAGGGCCGGCTTCATGCGTGATAAGCGCTGTATGGCCTTGCTCGGTCGGCTCGGGCCAGCCCGTGTCATGACAGATGAAGCGCTGGTTTTTCCGGGCGAGCAGGGCATCGAGTTCCGCAAGCATCAGGGCATTCCTCGGGGTCGGGTTTTGCAAGGTTTCAGCTGCTTGCCACCAGCAACTCTTCCGCATTTTCCGGCGGGCACAGGCCGTCGCTGCGGCCGGAGAAATAACGCGCGCCCAGCTCTCTGGCCGAAACATGGCGAACGTTCTTGAAGCCGGCTTCGCGGGCCAGCGCCAGCATTTCTTCCGGCATGAAAAAGCTGAGGAAAGGAGTACCGCTGGCGGCAGCGCCGGCCGCCGCGCGCTCGACACCGGGGCGAATTTCCGGATTCACCATGGCTATGGGCAACATGAAGGACATGACCAGTGTGGTGCCGGGTGTTTGCGCGGCAATCTGCTGCAGGGTTGCCATGATGGCGGCGCGGGAGAGATACATGCTGACGCCGGTGGAGGCGATGAGCGCTGGTGCTTGAGCGTCAAAGCCGGCGTCGACCAGCTTCTGCCACCAGTTGTCCCCGGCTTCAAAATCCACCGGCACCAGTTTCAGAAAAGACGGAATGCCCAAGCCCAGATCCAGCAGGCGCTGACGTTTCCAGGCTTGCGGTCCCGGCTGGTCGATTTCGAAAACCTGCATGCCTGAGGCGAGTTCGGGACGGCGCTGTGCAAAGGTATCCAGTCCGGCGCCAAGGATGACGTATTGCCTGCAACCGGCTGTCAGGCGCTCGGCCACGAGATCTTCCACAAAACGGGCACGCGCCAGGATGGAGGCACGGAAGGGACGGGTGAATTCGCTCATGTCCGGGCGTTGCTGCCAGCCGTTTTCAGGCGCAGCCAGCTGCAGGCCCACGCGGTCTTCAAACACCGGCGGCGCGGCATCGGCTTCCAGATGCAGGGCGCGCCACAGCGCCGTCCTTATCGCGGTATTGTCGGGCTCATGCATATGCGTCTCCGTGCCACATTGACTTGCTTGCGCACTCTACGCCGGCCGTGACGGCTTTACACCTTCTGCGCCGGTTCCGGCCAGACCGCCACGCGCAAGCGGCGCTGCTGCAGCTGGGCAGGATTGTCGGTCAGGCGCTTTACCAGTCTTTCGATATAGCCGCGATCGCGCTGCTGCATTTCCTTTTCAGCCGGCGTCAGCAGCACCGTGTAATCGCGTTCCAGCACGCCCGCCACCATGAAGGTGACAAGATAGTCGCCAGCCTCTTCAAAGAGCACATAGCTCCAGGGTTCTTGCAGCAGGATGTGTTTTGACACGGGAGGGCTCGGCAGGAGGGTCGGCACGGCCGCGCATTCTAGGCGAGAGTGAAGCGGTATTTCTGCGGCGGTGACATGCGGATCAATTTACGGTTTTTTCCACCACGAAGGCATGGCGCCCCTTGTCCCGCTTGCCATCCGGGATATTCATGTATTCCGCGATGATGACACGGCAGCCCAGCTGCTGCAGGAGGCTTGAGGTTTCTTCCGGCGTATGGGAGTCGTAAAAGAATTCCTCTCCGAACATGAAATCGGTAAAGGCCGGATGGGCCGAGCCACCGACCGTGATCATGAGTCTGCCGCCAACGGGCAATCCTTTCACGGTTCTGGCCAGGATGGCCGCGTGTTCTTTGCGCGGAATGTGAAAGAGAGCATCCCAGATGAGGGCGGCCTGATAGCCGGGCTCAGGCTCGAAGTCCTCCAGCGCGGCATGTATCCATTGCTGGTCCGGAAGATTCTGTTTCGCGATATCCAGCATGGCTTCCGATTGATCCACGCCGCATACGCGGCGACCGTGTGCCACCAGATATTCCGCCATGGGCCGGCCGGTGCCGCAGCCCAGATCGAGAATGCGGTCGCCGGGCGAGGTAGCGGCCAGCACGGCATCCAGATAGTCCTGTTCACGGCCATGACAGTGGCGGCGTACAGCATCCCACTGGGCGGCGATCCGGTTGTAGGCGTTTCTGTTCATGAGGAGAGGGGTGCAAGGCCGAAGCCTGCTTATGGCGCAGTTTGGCCTGCGGAACAAGGCAACCGATTGCAGAGGGCGAATACAGGAGCCGGGCTGTCTTGCGCAGCCCCAGAGGGCATAATCGGATTTTCCCGCGCCAGCCCGAGCCCGCCATGTCTTACCGCATCATTCCTGTCACCCCCTTCGAACAGAACTGCAGCCTGATCTGGTGTGATGAAACCAGGGAGGCAGCGGTGGTCGATCCGGGCGGTGATCTGGATCGCATCGAAGCGGCCGTTGCCCAGGCCGGTGTCACGCTCAAGCAGATTCTGCTGACGCACGCCCATATCGATCATGCCGGTGGCGTGGCGGAGCTGGCCGAGCGCCATGGCCTGCCCATCGTCGGACCCCATGAAGGCGACCAGTTCTGGATTGACGGGCTGGACATGCAATCGCGCCGTTTCGGCTTCAAGCCCGCCAAGCCTTTTGTGCCCACGCGCTGGCTGCATCAGGGTGATACCGTGCAGGTCGGCAAGCTCACACTGGAAGTGCGGCACTGCCCCGGCCATACACCCGGGCATGTGGTCTTCTTTGATCCGCAGGCCAGGCTGGCGATTGTTGGTGATGTGCTGTTTGCCGGTTCCATCGGCCGCACTGATTTTCCCGGCGGTGATCACCAGACCTTGATAGACGCGATACGCCGCGAGCTTTTCACTCTCGGCGATGAGGTGGAATTCATTCCGGGGCACGGTCCCATGTCCACGATAGGCCGTGAGCGCGCCACGAATCCTTTCGTGGCAGACAGGAAATTCGGCTGAATATCTTTGCCGCGGGAAGGAACGGAGAGGGAGGAGAAAAATGTACAAGGGCAGTTGTCTTTGCGGGGGCGTGAGTTACGAGTTGCGGGGCGAGCTCGGTCCCATTGTGTTCTGTCATTGCTCACGCTGCCGCAAGGCGCAGGGCACGGCGTTCGGCACGAATTCGCCGGTGCAGGAAAGCGAATTCCATTTGTCGGGCGGGCAGGAACTGCTCAAGGAGTATGAATCTTCGCCGGGCAAGCATCGTGTGTTCTGCGGCCGCTGCGGTTCGCCGGTCTATAGTCGCAATGCTGCGCTGCCGCATTTGCTGCGCCTGCGCATCGGCCTGCTGGATACCCCTGTCACGGCACGGCCGGAGGCGCATATCTATGCCAGCAGCCATGCCGAATGGGAGCGCATCATGGACGGACTGCCGCAGTACGAGGCAGGCGTGCCGGGCTGACGCCCGTCAGGTTTTGGCTTTTTCCACAAAGGCCTTGAGTACGGTGGCGCTGTTCTGCTTGTCGCTGGCGGCATAGACAAAGGTGATGGACGGGTGCTGCAGGATGAGTTCACGCAGCATGTCCAGCGCCGGGCTGGCACGGATTTCCTCGCGGTAGCGGCGGCGGAATTCCTGCCATTTTTCCGGGTCGTGGGCGAACCATTTGCGCAACTCGGTGCTGGGCGCGATGTCTTTCAGCCACAAGTCCACGGCCGCTTTTTCCTTGGTGATGCCGCGCGGCCACAGGCGTTCCACCAGCAGGCGGAAGCCATCGTCTTTGCCGGGTTCGTCATAGATGCGTTTGAGCTGGATCATGATGGCCTCCTGCCATGTATTTGCTGCCAATCGGGGATCAATCCGGCCACTGCCCCGGCCGGGCGGTCTGGGGCAGACTGCGTGACTCTCCAGACACAACACGACCTGCGCAGGACGACAGCATGACCGCTTTTTCTTCTTCCCAACAACCCCGACAGATTCTCGTGACCGGCGGTGCCGGCTTCATCGGCTCCAGTGTCGTGAAGCTGTTGCGCCGTCGTTACCCGGATGCCGGCCTGCGTGTACTGCACCTGCCCAAGGAAAACCTGCTCAATCTCAAGGACGTGCAGGGCGTGGAGCTCATGGCGGGTGACCTGCTCAACCCGCTGGACGTGAAGCGCGCCGTGGCCGGCTGTGATGTGGTTTTCCACCTGGCGGCCATCTATGCGCTGTGGCTGCCGGACATGGGCCTGCTGGACCGCGTGAACGTGGACGGTTCGCGCCTCGTGCTGGAAGAGTGCGTGCAGCAGGGCGTGAAGCGCGTGGTCTATACCAGTTCCTTTGCCGTGTTTGCCGGCCAGGGCCTGGACAAGTCCTGCGACGAGCGCTCGCCCTTTGCCTTGGCGGAATCGCATTACAGCCGCACCAAGTATGAATCGCACCGTCTGGCCGAGTGGTATGCGCGCAAGGGGCTGGACGTGGTCATCGTTTGCCCCTGCTGCCCGCTGGGCCCGGGCGACGTCGGCCCCACGCCGACCGGCCGTCTCATCAGTGACATGTTCGGCGCACCGTTTGCCGTGGCCGTGGTCACCGAATCCAATTACATCGATGTGCGCGACTGCGCCATGGGCCACCTGCTGGCACTGGAAAAAGGCCGCACTGGGGAGAGCTATATCCTCGGTGGCGAAAACTACACGCATGCCGACATCGTGCGCCGTGCCCTGCGCATTACCGGCGTCAAGCGCCGGGTCTTCGTGCTCAAGCCGGATGCCCTCAAGCCCGTAGCCTATGCCATGACTTTCCTGGCGAATTTCACCAAGAAGGCGCCGCCCACCACGCCAGTGGAAATCGAAGTCACCAAGAAGGGCCTGATTGCCGATGCCTCCAAGGCACGCCGTGAACTCGGCCTCACCGTGCGCCCGGTGGAGGAAACCCTGCGCGATGCCATTGCCTGGTTTGTCGAGCATGGCTACATCACCGATGCCGAGGTGGTGGAATCCGTGCGGGGTTACGAGCCGGCCCTGGCATAAGAACCCGCTAAAAATCTGCTGCGCGCCGGCCCTGCTGCGTTTACCCCGCAAGGGGGTGCCGAGGAAAAAGCTGGCGAGGAATGCTCATTTGCTATTTGTAAACTCCGCTTCCTCGCCAGCTTTTTGCGCTGGTGCGGTACTCGGCCTCAGCCAAAGAGATTGCCTTTTTCATAACAATCGTCGAGCGCCAGCAGGTAATACTCCATGCCGCGTGTGGCGGCGGCATAGGCTTTTTCCTGCAGCCGTGCATCGTTGCCGCAGAGTTTCTTGACCAGTTCCATGGCTTCGTAGGGATGGGCGTCGTCGTAATGGGCATGGGCGCGCAGCCAGGCCATGGACCGGCGGTCTATGCGCGCTTCGCCACGCTCGGCGTAAATCTTCATGCCGCTCACCACCGACATGCTCCAGTCGCCGGTGGCCCATTCGATGGCGAGATTGGTGGCGGCGATGCCTTCGGCCATGCTGCCGCGCTGGTTGATCTGCCAGAGGTAGTGGTTCACGGCATCCATGGCGGCCGGCGGCGTGACGGTATCTAGGGCCTCGGCCGTGATGCCGAAGCCCATGGCCCAGTCGCGATACCAGTAGAGGTGGCGTTGCTCGATCTTGATGTTGTTGATCAGCCAGTCACGGGACTCCAGCACGCCCGGCGTGCTGGTCTGCACGGACTTGGCCAGTGTCAGGGCCATGTAGTGCGGAAAATTGCCAACCAGTGGATAGAAGTTGAGCAGGGCGTGGCGGAATCTCGCCAGCGAGAGCTCGCCCACGGCCATTTCGCTGAACAGGGCGTGGCGGGCAATGCGGTCCTTGAGCGGCATGAGGCCGTCCCAGAAGGACTGGGCCCAGGCCGGATGCGGGGTTACCTCAACATGTCCGTAATGTTCTTCTTTTTCTCGGGCGGTCACGGCAGGTCCTCTGCGCTGTTTTTTTTTAGGGAGCCTGACCCTTTCTTCCCGCCGCAGGGGCAGGAAGCAGGCTGCTACCAAGGGTAGGCCGGCCATGGCGTCGTGCCCTGCTTGTAACCCGGTCGGCGATGAACGGCAAGCAGCGGCCGGAGTGTATTCCGTGTTCTAGGCTTGGGCTGGTGAGCGGCAGGGATGTCGGGAACGACAAACGCCCCGGAGGGCATGGGATGCAGTACCCGGACAACGCAGAGCAGGCAGAAATCGAAGGGCTGGTGCGGCGCCACAGCTGGCGGCTGGGCTTTGACGGGCAGCTCGAAGCCACGTACGACGGCGATCATCGTGGCCGCGCCGTGCTCGCCTTCCGCAACAGTTCCTTTTTCATCCTGCTGCTTTACCTGCTGCTCAGCTCCGGCATCTATTTCCTCATGCCGGAGCGCGAACTCTGGAACTGGCTGTCACTCTACGGGCTGGTCGGCGTCATCATCGTGCTGGCCGGCTTGTTCTCCCGCCTTAGCGCCCTGGACCGCTGGTTCGAGATCTACGCCGGCTTCGGCAGTTTCGGTGCCGTGGCGCTGTCGGTAGCGGTCACCGGCGTGGTGGTGGACCCGGTGGCAGGCCAGCTCACGCAGGCCGCCGTCATGTATGCCATGGTCATCATCTACAGTGTGGTCGGCCTGCGCTTCAAGCATGCGCTGTATGCCGGCTGGCTGGGCGGGCTCGCCGGTACCGTACTGGCCCTGGCCCTGGGAGGGGCGGTGGACTGGGGCCTGCTGCACCGCACCTACACCGGCAGCAGCCTGCTCGGCATGTTCATCGCCTATTACGCCGAGCGCCGCGACCGCGACCTTTTCCTGCAGGCCAGGCTGCTGCGCGTGGCGCAGGAGCGCACCGAAGAATATGCCGGCCGGCTGGACCGGCTTTCACGCCAGGATGCGCTCACCGGCCTGGCCAACCGCCGCCACTTCGACGAGGAAATGCAGCAGGAATGGCGGCGCGCCACCCGCCAGCAGAGTTCGCTGGCCGTGCTCATGATCGATATCGACCACTTCAAGCATTACAACGACACGCTGGGCCATGTGAATGGCGACGGTTGCCTGCGCCGTGTTGCCGCCCTGATTGCCGCGCATACGCGGCGACCGGGTGATCTGGCCGTGCGTTATGGCGGAGAGGAATTCCTGCTGCTGTTCCCGGAGACTGATCGCGACGCCGCCTGCCAGCACGCCGAGCGCCTGCTGTCGGGTCTGCGCGATGC
This sequence comes from Moraxellaceae bacterium, assembly GCA_030146505.1. GTDB lineage: Bacteria > Pseudomonadota > Gammaproteobacteria > Pseudomonadales > Moraxellaceae > UBA2031. Next base: position 3,168 of record JASLCO010000358.1, on the reverse strand, counting down.
CGGCATTCCGCAGGCACCGGGTCTTGCGCGTGAGTTCGTCAGCATCAGCGTGGGCGTGGCCGTGGCCATTCCCGGCGTGTCCATGCTGGCGCCGGGCGAACTCATCTGTGCGGCCGATGATGCGCTTTACGAGGCCAAGCATGCCGGCCGCGATACCTGGCGCTATGCCGCCGGCCTTGCCGGTCCCGGCAGCCACGGCCAGCCGCTACGCGCACACGAGCCGGTCTAGGCGGGCAGTCTCACCACATCAGGTCGTCCGGAATCCTGTAGTCGGCGTAAGGATCGTCTGCATCGACCTCTTCCGTCGGCTTCCTGCTGTTCAGCAACACCACGGCGCCTGCATCGCGCTGGCGGATTTTCTCCGCCACCACGGCCGGCACCAGTTCATGGCCTTCGCCAAAGCGCACGATACCGATGACACCACGGGACAGCTGATCCTGCTGGGCCTTGCTGACATAGAGTTTCTTGATCTTTTTTTCATCCGTGAACTGCCAGCTGATGTCGCCTCGCTGGCGGTCCAGGCGGTGGTTTTCGATGAGCTGGCGTATCTGCGCGGCAATGGCCCGGCGCTCCATTTCTTCCTGGCGCTGGCGGTTGAGTTCACGGTCGCGTCCGGCTTTTTCCGCCTGGGCCTTCTGCGCCAGTTGCTGTGCGCTTTCTGCATCCGGATCACGCGCCTGCTGGCGTTTTTCATGCTCGGCGCGGCGTGCCTTCTTGGCATCGGCCAGGCCGGCTTTCATGAGCTGGTCTTTGAGGGACATGGGGGGCTCGGTATCTGGGAACGAGGCTATTCTAGAGAGCCCGGTCTTCATGCAAAAGGATTTGCATCGTGGCAAGACAGCCTTGTGTTTATCTGCTGGCCAGCAGGCCGTATGGCACTTTGTATATCGGTGTGACGTCTGATCTGGTGCGGCGGGTTTGGCAGCATAGGCAGGGAGTGGCTGACGGATTTACCAGACAATATGGTGTTCATCTCCTGGTCTGGTATGAGCAGCATGCAACGATGGAGGCCGCTATTCGCCGTGAAAAGGCCCTGAAGGAGTGGCGACGGGCCTGGAAGATTCGTTTGATTCAGGAGGCGAATCCGCATTGGCGGGATTTATATCCCGATATTCTCTAGGCCCTCCATAAGGGCATCGTCATCCCGGCGCAGGCCGGGACCCATGATGCGTTTGCTATTGCACTGCCGTATGGGCCCCGGCCTGCGCCGGGGTGACGGAAGATGCAGAGTGAAGGGACTCAGCGCGACAGCAGGTCTTTGGCAATCGCGATCACCTGCATCTCATCCGTACCGGCATAAATCTGCAGGATCTTGGAATCGCGCATGAGCTGCTCGACGCGTGCCTCGCGCATATAGCCCATGCCGCCGAAAACCTGCACGGCTTCGGTGGTGACCTCCATGCAGGCCTGTGCGGCATAGAGCTTCATGGCGGAGGCTTCGGCCAGGGTCATCTGCTTGCCGTGGCCGGTGAGCTCGATATAGCGGAACACCATGTTCTGCAGATTGGTGCGTACCACCTCCATCTTGGCGAGTTTCAGCTGTATGAGCTGGTTGTTGCCTATGGGCTGGCCGAACTGCACACGGGTTTTGGCGTATTCGATGCAGAGTTCCTGCGCCCGCTCCACCATGCCCAGCGCCATGGCGGCGACGCCAGCACGCTCCTGCATGAAAGTGGATTTGGCACCGCTGCGGCCATAAGCCGTTTCGCTGCCGCCTATCAAACGGTCGGCACCCACTTTCACATCGGTGAGAAAAAGCTCGCCCGTGGGCGAGGAGCCTATGCCCATTTTCTTGAAGGGTTTGCTTTGCACGAGGCCGGGCATGCCGTTATCGAGAATGAAAGACACTATTTTTCTGTCGGCGGCAGCCACACCGTCTTCATCCAGCTTGCAGATGAGCACGATGGTGTCGGCATAGGGGCCGTTGGTGATCCAGGTCTTGCTGCCGTTGATGACATAGCCGCCATCATCGCTGCGCCGTGCCAGTGTTTTCATCTGGCCGAAGGCATCGGAACCGGAGTTGGGTTCGGAAATCGCCCAGGCGCCGACTTTTTCCAGTGTCAGCAGGGGCAGGGCCCAGCGTTTTTTCTGCTCCAGCGTGCCCTTGCCCATGATGGCGCCACCCGCAAGGCCCATGGACACACCCATGGCGGTGACGAGCCCTTGGGCATGGCGGCAGATTTCAATGATGGGAATCATGCGCAGCGCCGCCTGTTCGGCAGCGCCCGCATTGAAGCCTTCTTTCTTTTCTTTTTCCGGTTGGGCTTCGCCGCGGGCAATGGCTTCTTCGAGCGCAATCTGCTTGTCGAACTGCATTTTCGCCATGGCGTCGAGACCGAAGGTCTGCACCAGCTTGCGCAGTACCGCGTAAGGTGGCGTGCCTTCGTATTCAATGGCGTCCAGTTGCGGCACCACTTCCTTTTCCACGAAGCCGCGCACCATGTCGCGGACCATGCGGGACTGCTCGCTCCATTCGATCATTTTTCATTCGCTCTTGTTGTCGTGAGGGCAGGGAGGCCCTTGCGTGGGGGCCAAGGCTGGCATGTTTTGACTCCTGAGTCAGCTGTCTTGCCATGGTGCCTTCGCCGGATGCCGGCCATGCACTGCCTGTCGTATCGCCAGACAAGCCGGGCATGGCCAAGCCATGGGCATTTCCTATAATGGCCGCCTCTTCCCGCAGCCTGCTCCGTCGGTATTGACGGGTTTTCCGGGGCTTTTCCAGACATGATGTCCTTCCGCCTTTTCCCTCTCCTGTGTGCCGCCCTCCTGCTGGGGGCCTGTGCCTCCACGCCACGGGCACCGGCCAACGACCCGGTACCGGTGGTGCCGCCCGTGGCCGAGCCCTCGGTCATCAGCGTGCCATTGACCATTGACCTTGAGCAGTTGCGTGCCGAAACCCTGCGGCAGTTGCCCAGCCCCGTGCTGGCCGGCACCGAAACCCGGGTGCTGCGCGTGCGCTTCAATCCGGCCGCCGGCAATGCCGAACCCGAGCCCGGCTCCTGCAGCATCACGGCCCTCAACTGCCTCACCCGCAAGGCCGGCAAGTCCATTGCCGTGGATTACACCGCGCCGGTGGAAACCGTGATCACGCATCAGGTTTTCGTGCGTGATCTTGCCATGAGCATGACGGGCAGCCAGTTCACGGTGACGGCGCAGGTGGAGTTTTCC
>JASLCO010000159.1 GCA_030146505.1 Moraxellaceae bacterium | reverse complement strand
ACCAGGCGGGGCGCTTCTGAATCACGCCTGGAGCATCGTTGCAAAAAAAAACGCCGGCAAATAGCCGGCGTTTTTTTACGGATTCATGTACATGAATCCCTTTTTATGGCTCACCTTCAAAGCCCGACCCTGATTTTTTCCACCACGTAGCGGGCCTTGGCGCGGGCTTTGTCAATATCGCCCCCCAGGGCCAGCCCTACGCCCAGGCGGCGCGAGCCGCGCACTTCGGGTTTGCCGAACAGCTTGAGGTCGGTATCCGGCGCTGCCAGCGCCTCGTCCAGATTGCCAAAACTCATGTGGTCGGAATCACCTTTCACCAGCAGCGCGCAGGAGGCCGAAGGACCGTTCTGGCGGATGACGGGAATGGGCAGGCCGAGGATGGCGCGGGCATGCAGGGCAAATTCGGAAAGGCCCTGCGAAATCAGGGTGACAAGACCGGTATCGTGCGGGCGCGGAGAAACCTCGCTGAACCAGACCTGGTCACCCTTCACGAAAAGCTCGACACCGAATACACCCCAGCCCCCCAGCGCTTGCGTGATTTTTCCGGCGATATGCCGCGATTCCGCCAGCGCCTTTTCCGACATGGCCTGCGGCTGCCAGGACTCGCGGTAATCACCGTCAATCTGGTAATGCCCGATGGGCGCACAAAAACTGGTGCCACCGGCATGGCGCACGGTCAGCAGGGTGATTTCGTAATCAAAATCAATGAAGCCTTCCACGATGACACGGCCGGCGCCGGTGCGACCACCTTCCTGCGCGTAGGCCCAGGCGGCCTCCAGATCAGCCTCGCTTTTCAGCAGGCTCTGGCCCTTGCCGGATGAGGACATCACCGGTTTCACCACGCAGGGAAAACCCAGGTTTCTTGCCGCCTGGGAAAAATCGGCAAAGCTGTCGGCAAAGAAATAAGGAGACGTGGCCAGCCCCAGCTCTTCGGCCGCCAGGCGGCGTATGCCTTCGCGATGCATGGTGAGGTGGGCGGCGCGTGCCGTGGGCACCACGCGGAAACCTTCGGCTTCCAGCCTGACCAGCTCGGCGGTGGCAATGGCCTCGATCTCCGGCACCACCAGATGCGGTTTTTCCGCTTCGATGACACGGCGCAGCGCCGCGCCATCCAGCATGTCGACCACATGGAAACGGTCGGCGAGCTGCATGCCCGGCGCCTGCGCATAACGGTCCACGGCAATCACCTCGCAACCGAGGCGCTTGAGCTCCAGTACCACCTCACGGCCCAGCTCGCCGGCGCCGCAAAAGAGAACGCGCACAGCGCTGGTCGAAAACGGCGTGCCCAGCACAAAGGACTTGTCAGTCATTACCATTACCTGCAAAAGCATCATGCACAAAAGAAGAAACAGCGCGACGCGCCGGCAGAAGGCCGAGGATTTTCCGTTGCGCCTCCTCGCCCAGCAAGCCCCAGTCTTTTATTTCATCGATATGCCGACGGCAGCCCAGACAAAAATCATCCTCGTCCAGCTTGCACAGGCCCATGCAGGGCGAGAGATTTACGGGTGGCGGCATCAGGGCGTTTCACTGGCCTGGGCATGGGTTTCAATCCACGGCCGCATGCGTTCCATGATGACCATTTGCGCCGCCATGCCACCCAGGGTATCGCCGTAGGGCACCTTGTCCACGATGCGGTGCGCCAGGCGCAGCAACAGCGGTGCCTCGTCACCCAGCTCATGCGCGGCGGAGGTCAGCATGAGCGTGTCACTGTCCAGGGCATGCCATTCGCTGGCGCCGCGCAATTGCGCCAGATTGCCGCGCGTGCGCTGGAACTCCAGGCGCTCGGGGCTCGCCCAGCTCGTGCGCACATCCAGGTCCAGCGAAAAGCGCAGCATGAGCATGCCGGCGCTCACATCCAGACCCAGGTCTGCCTGCTGGCCCCGGTCATCCACTTTCACGGATTTTATTTCCTTGATGATCTCGGGCAGGCGCGCGTACTGCGTGGACAGGCGACGCGCTTCCGAAGACGGCGCATGCACGCGCGTGGCCACCGAGGAATAACGCAGGGGCATGGCCTTGAGCGTTGGTGCCGGCACGATTTCGGGTTCCAGAAAAACCACTGCGCCATGGCGCGTCAGCTCGTTCATGAAAAAGCGGGCACCGGAAAGCGCGGCCATGCCGGGGGGTGGAAGGTCATGGTTCACTTGCTGCGGTGACACGAAATTGCGGTGTACGGCTTCGGCCGCGCCTGCCGCCACCATATAAGGCCCGACCACGCGCAGCTCCGGATACGCCTCCATCATCTTGCGTGCAAAAAAACTCTTCAGCTCGATGCGGTCCCAGTAGGTGAACACCAGCAGGCAATGCCGGGCATCCACGGGCAAGGCCTCCCAGCGCGAGAGCACAGGCTGGTCGGCCAGTTCGTCGGTCATGCCGCCCAGCATGGCAATCAGGGACTCGGCGCGACCGTCCAGCAACAGGGCCGTCACGCTGCCATCGGCGTCGATATTGTGGCGGATGCGGAAATCCACCGTGATCGTGGCCAGCGCCGGCAGCGGAATTTCCATGCGGTAGCGCGCCACCACCTTGCGCACATCCAGCGCCATCACCTCCGACTGCGTGAGCATGGGAAACAGACTTTTATAGGACGCAAAATCCTGCAGGCGCCGGCGTAGCGTGGCCGCCGGCAAATCCACGCGCGCTACCGCCGACACAAAATGCACGCCACTGAAACGGCGCAGGCCACGGGCACCCGGCAGGCTGATGTCACGCGGGGCATGGGAAAACAGCATGAGGCGCGGGCCCAGGGAATCAGCCACGTCCTTGGGATTGAGACCGGCATCGGCCAGGCGCGGCGCCGGGCTTTCCCAGTCGGCCATCATCCAGGGGGCGATTTTCGCCGATGCCGCCTCGGCAGCCATGACAGGCAGCAAGAGCAGGAAGGTCAGCACAGTCCTTGTCAGCATGTTTCCTTCCCGTCATTTCCGCACGAGCGGGACTGACGTGGCGACCTGGGCCGCCACGTCAGTCTTCGCACCGGAGATCGCGCTTGAAGTGCTTGAAATTTTCCACGTAATGCAGGGCGCTCATTTCCAGCATGGCTTTCTGGGCCTCACCGATTTCACGCACCACCTTGCCGGGCGAACCCATCACCAGGGAAAAATCCGGAATTTCTTTACCCTCGGGAATGAGTGCATTGGCGCCGATGATGCAGTAGCGCCCGATTTTCGCACCATTGAGGATGACGGCATTGATGCCGATGAGAGAATTGTCGCCAATGGTGCAGCCATGCAGCATGACCTTGTGCCCCACCGTCACGTTTTTGCCTATGGAGAGCGGTACGCCGACATCGGCATGCAGCACGCTGCCGTCCTGTACATAGGAGTTCTCGCCGATGGTGATGAGGTCGCAGTCGCCG
>JASLCO010000319.1 GCA_030146505.1 Moraxellaceae bacterium | reverse complement strand
GCACCAGCACCACCACATGCGCATCCTTGATGGCCTGCAGGGTCTTGATCACGGAAAACTTTTCCACGCCGGCATCAACGCGGCCACGACGGCGCACGCCGGCGGTATCGATCAGGGTGTAGCGCTGGCCCCGGCGCTCGAAGGGAATGTAGATGGAATCGCGCGTGGTGCCCGGCATGTCGAAAACCACTACGCGGTCTTCACCCAGCAGGCGGTTCACCAGCGTGGACTTGCCGACATTGGGGCGGCCGACAATGGCGATCTTGATGCCGGTTTCCGCGAGCGGCTCATCCTCGGCATCCGGCGGATAATCCGCCAGCACATCCTGGATCATCTGCGCCACGCCACGGCCGTGGCTGGCGGCAATGCCGAAAATCTCGCCCATGCCAAGGCGGTGGAAATCCGCCATGGCCGCCTCTTCGTGCACGCCGTCTATCTTGTTCACCACCAGGTGCACGCGCTTGCTCAGCGTGCGCAGCTCGGCGGCGATTTCCTGGTCGGCGCCGGTCAGGCCGACGCGTGCATCGGTGAGGAAAAGCACGATGTCGGCTTCATGGATGGCCAGGCGGGACTGCTCCGCCATATGGGCATCGATGCCTGCCTCGCCTTCGCCGATGCCACCGGTGTCGATGACGATGAAGGATTTGTCCTCGATGCGGGCATCGCCGTATTTGCGATCGCGCGTCAGCCCCGGCAGGTCGGCGACCAAGGCATCGCGACTTTTCGTCAACTGGTTGAAGAGGGTGGACTTGCCGACATTGGGACGGCCCACCAGCGCGATCACGGGTTTCATCGTTTATCTCGGTAGTGCTGCAAAAAAGGTAAGGCTACAAAAAGTACTGACTGAAAAAACGTCATCCCCGCGAAAGCGGGGATGAGCATGAATCCCGACCAGAGTACCGGCTCAATGATTCTGGCGTATCTGCCACGCGGAAAGATGGCCGTCTACATCCCAGGCATAAAGCACGTCGCCACTGCCCTGCAGTGAGACCAGCGCGTCGCCGCTGACATGGCTGCGTCCGCGCACCTGGCCATCGCTCTGCGCCAGCAGGTGCACGCGGCCCTTGTCATCACCCACAGCCAGCACGCTGCCCACCACGGTGGACGCTGTCAGGTGGTGATACTGGTAATCAGACTGCTTCCACACCACCTTGCCGCTGTTGCGGTCCACCGCCAGCACATTGCCTTCGGTATCGGTGACATAGACATTGCCGAGGCCTTCGGCCAGTGCATTCACACTGGACACATCGAACTGCCAGCGGCGGCGGCCGCTGGCCACGTCCACGGCGGTCAGCTGCGACTGGTAACCGACGCTGTAGAGCGTGCTGGCGTCAGGCAGCAGCAGATCACCCACCACATCGTTCATGCGCTCGAGCTCGGAGCGGCCGCTGTTGCTGGCCACGCGGATATCCCAGGCGGCCACGCCCGTTTTCAGATCCAGGCTGACCAGCTTGCCGCCGGCGGTGGCCACGTAGACGGTGTCCTCGTCAATCAGCGGCGCAGCATTGGCATGCAGGCTGAGCGGCGGCACGGTGGTGTTGTAGGTCCAGCGCTGTTCACCGGTTTCCAGCTCCAGCGCATGCACCACGCCATCAGCCGCCAGGACGATCACGCAATCCCTGGCGAGCGCCGGCCGCGCCAGCACGGCCGCACCTACCGGCACTTTCCATTTCAGCGCGCCATCCGCTTCGGAAAACAGCGCCAGCTCGCCCTTGGCCGTCGCCACAGCCACCACGCCATAGGCGGCAGCCGGGCCGCTGGTCAGTGGCAGGCCAGTAGACTTCTTCCACACCGGCTTGCCGTTTTCACGCTGCAGCGACAGCAGCACGCCATCACGACTGGCCGCCGTCACGCGCTGCTCACCAATGGCGGGCGGCAAGCGCACGTCGTCCTTGCCCAGGCCATTGCCCACGGAAACTTTCCAGAGACGCTGGAGCTGTACCTTGTCGGCCGGCAGGGACGGATAGGCCTTGGGCTCGGGTGCCTTGGGCGTGCTGCTGCAGGCCGTGGCCAGCAACAGCGTGGCCGGAATCACAAGCGCCGGCAGCAGGACACGGAACGGACGGAAAGTGATCACGAGGACTTGGACTCCGGCTCCGCCTTTTTCTCATCCTTCTTTTCGGGAGCGGCAACGCCGACATCCGCCATCTTCATTTCCAGCAGCGGGCGGCGCTCGTCATCACGCGCCTGCAGGGCCTCCACGGCAGCGAGATACGCCTTTTGCGCCTCGGGAATCTTGCCCTGCGACTGGTAGATGTCGCCCCGGAGCTCTTCCACCGTGGGCTTGAAGCCGGCGTCGCTTTCCTTGGCCAGCAAGGCCTGCGCCTCGTCAAACTTCTTGTCGGCCGCCAGCACACGGGCCAGACGCGTCGTGGCGAGAACGCGCACGCTTTCATCAGGTTTCTGTTCCAGTACCCAGCGCAGCTGTTTTTCGGCTTCGGCGAAATCGTTGTGGTCCACAGCCTGGCGCGCCAGCAGGAGACCGGCACTGGTGGCGAACGGTGTCTTGGCGTAATCGTCGCGCAGGCTCTTGGCATAACGCTGCACATCGGTGCTGGCCGTCTTGTCGGCAGGGTTCATATGGCTGCGCTGCACGGCCCCCAGCATGTCCTGGAAGACATTGGCCGCCTTGGTGGAGGCGTCCACGCGCTGGTTTTCCCAGTAGCGCCAGCCTGAAAACACCACCACGGCCAGGACCACACCGGTGAGGATGGGGTTGCCGTAATCCTTGAAGAAACGCTTCAGGTTCTCCAGCTGTTCTTCTTCGTGCTGACTCACTTGCTGCTCCTTGTGCCGGTTGCCACCAGCATTTTCATAAGGTGTGTTGTTCTTTCAGGAAGGCGGCGACCTCAGACTGTGCCAGCGTCTTCTGCTCATGTTCTTCACGCAGCCACTTCAGGGCCACCGTGCCGTTCTTGACCTCATCCTCGCCCAGCACCAGCGCAAAACGGGCGCCGGATTTGTCGGCCTTCTTGAACTGCGACTTGAAGCTGCCACCACCGCAATTCACCAGCACGCGCAGATCCGGCAAAGCTGTGCGCAGGGCCTCAGCCAGCAGCAGGGCCGGCTGCGAGGTGCCCTCGCCCACGGCGGCGACAAAGACATCGGCCTCGGAGGATTCGATTTCAGGGTGCACGGCGGCATGCAGCAGCACCAGACGCTCAAGGCCGATGGCAAAGCCCACGGCCGGTGTTTTCTGTCCACCCAGCTGCTCGACCAGACCATCGTAACGGCCACCGGCGCAGACCGTGCCCTGCGAGCCCAGCTCGGTGGTCACCCACTCGAACACGGTCTTGTTGTAGTAGTCGAGACCGCGCACCAGCTTCGGATTCACCACATAGGCGACACCGGCCGCATCCAGCACGGCGCAAAGTGCCGCGAAATGATCACGGGATTCAGCCTCGAGGAAATCCGGCAGACGCGGCGCGTCTTCGAGAATCTTCTGCGTGCCGGCATCCTTGCTGTCCAGGATGCGCAGGGGATTGCTGGTGAGACGGCGCTGCGAATCCTCATCCAGTTGTGTACGGTGCTGCTCGAGATACGCCACCAGCGCCGCGCGGAATTTTGCACGCTCGGCGATTTCACCCAAGGAATTGATCTCCAGACGCACCACCTTTTCCAGCGCCAGCTCGCGCCACAGGCGCGCCGTCAGCAGGATGAGCTCGGCATCGATATCCGGCCCCGTCATGCCGAAGGTTTCCACGCCGAACTGGTGGAACTGGCGATAGCGCCCCTTCTGCGGGCGCTCGTAGCGGAACATGGGGCCGGTATACCAGAGACGCTGCGTCTGGTTATAGGTGAGACCATGTTCCAGCGCGGCACGCACGCAGCCGGCCGTGCCTTCGGGACGCAGGGTGATGGGCTCACCGCCGCGGTCCTGGAAGGAATACATTTCCTTTTCCACGATGTCCGTGACTTCACCGATGGCACGCGCAAACAGCGGCGTGCTTTCCACGATGGGCAGGCGGATTTCGTGATAGCCATAGGCACGCATGAGGTCGCGCAGCACAGCTTCTATGCCGGCCCAGCGTGCCGTATCAGCGGGCAGTATGTCGTTGAAGCCACGGATGGCAGTGATTTTCTGACTCATGTTCTTCTTGTCGCTTGTCCTTTAATGGCTGCGCACGATGACGCCACGCGCCTCGTCGTCTGCCTTTTGCGCCGCTTCAGCAGCTTCATGCTCACGCACGCGCTCACGCACCATTTTTTCGATTTCATCCACCAGATTATTGGTGGGAATGAGATGGCTCTTTTCACCATGGCGATAAACCAGGCTGTTGGGCAGAGCACCCACCACGCCGATATCGGCCTCTTTGGCTTCACCGGGGCCATTCACCTTGCAGCCGATCACGGAGACGTCCATGGGCACGCGCACATCTTCCAGTCGCGCTTCCAGGGCATTCATCACGCGTATCACATCGAATTCCTGACGCGAGCAGCTGGGGCAGGCAATGAAATTGATGCCATTGGAGCGTATGGCCAGCGACTTCAGGATGTCGAAGCCGACCTTCACTTCATCTTCCGGCTCGGCGGCGAGGGAAATGCGTATGGTGTCGCCAATGCCGTCCAGCAGCAGGCCGCCGAGAGCAATGGCGGACTTTACCGTACCGGAACGGAACACACCGGCCTCGGTCACGCCCAGATGCAAAGGATTGTCTATCTGCGCGGAAAGCAAGCGGTAAGCATCCAGCGTGAGAAACACATTGGATGCCTTCACACTGACCTTGAACTCGTGAAAATCCAGCTTGTCCAGGATGTCGATATGGCGCATTGCCGATTCCAGCAGGGCTTCGCCCGTGGGTTCGCCATATTTCTTCTGTATGTCTTTTTCCAGTGAGCCGGCATTCACGCCTATGCGCATGGAAATGCCGTGGTGGCGCGCAGCAGCCACCACCTCGCGCACCTTGTCATGCGAGCCGATATTGCCGGGATTGATGCGCAGGCAGTCGGCACCCAGATCAGCCACGGCCAGTGCAATCTTGTGATCGAAATGGATATCGGTCACCAGTGGCACATCCGGCACCAGCTTGCGGATTTTGCCGAAAGCGTCCGCCGCCTCCATGGAGGGCACGGAAACACGCACGATGTCAGCCCCAGCATTCACGCAGCGCTGGATCTGCGCCACGGTTGCTTCCACATCGCAGGTTTCGGTATTGGTCATGGTCTGCACGGTGATGGGGGCATCACCACCGACAAAGACCTTGCCGACGCGAATCTTGCGGGTGGGGCGACGCTTGATCGGAGACTCGTGCATGACGGCTGCTCTTGCTTCAGCGCTTGAGGGTCAGTGTGGCCACTGCGCCCTGAGTATGGGGTTTGAGATCAACAGCCTTGCCATTGAACATCAGGGTGACGAC
>JASLCO010000311.1 GCA_030146505.1 Moraxellaceae bacterium | reverse complement strand
TTGCGCTGGTGCTGTTCTGGGCCTTGCCGCAACACCGCGTGGTGCATGTGGATGGCCATGAAGTCCGGCGCGTGGACATCAACGGCAATATCGTGGACCCGGCCAAGGCGGTGACAGCCACGCGCGATGTCTATTTCATCAATGTTTCCGATCCCAAAACCGGCAAGGTCCATGTCTATCGCAACGAGGACACCCGTTTCGGTTTTCCCTTCTACATGAAGTTCGATTCCCCTGAGGTGCTGGCCCGTGCGCAGATGCTGGAGAAGTATCCGGACCAGCTTGCCCTGGTGACCTACTACGGCTGGCGTATCCGTCTGCTGAACGAATTCCCCAATGCGGTGGACGTGCAGATGTGGCAAAGCCCGGATGAACCGTTTCCTGTTTTCAACACGGTGTTTCTCGCTGTGCTGGGTCTGCTTGTCCTGCTGCTGTGGTGGAAGTGGCGCCGGTTCAGGCGGCGCCGTGCTGCGCAGTCTTGAGCCGGTTCATTTCTGCTTGAAAAAACAAAGGAGGCTCAAGCCTCCTTTGTTTTTTCAGGTGGAAGTGCCGTGTGGCTTGCCATCAGACGCCGAAGGAGTCCCGTATCAGTCCCACGAACACGCCTTCAATCACCATGTCATCCGGTGAAATGATCAGGGGCTGGTAGTCCGTATTGGCCGGAACCAGCTTCACGTTGCTGCCTTCCTGATCCAGGTATTTCACGGTGACTTCGTTTTCTATGCGTGCCACCACGATCTGGCCCTTACGCGCGATGCTGGTCTTGTAGACCGCGATGAGGTCGCCTTCGATGATGCCGGCGTCCTTCATGGAATCGCCCTTCACGCGCAGCAGATAGGTGGGGCGTTTGGAGAACAGGCCGCGTGGGATGGGCAGGGCCTCGTCGTGGTTTTCTATGGCCTCTATGGGCAGACCGGCCGCGACCGAGCCGATCACCGGAATCATGTCCGAATCTTCTTGCGCTTCCAGCAACTGGATGCCGCGCGAGAGTTCGGCATGCAGCTTGATATAGCCCTTCTGCTCCAGCGCGCGCAGATGGTCTGCCGCCGCATTCTTGGACTTGAAACCGAAGCGCAATGCCACTTCCGCACGCGTGGGAGCCATGCCGGTGCGGTCTATGTTTTCGCGGATGAAGTCCAGGATTTCTGCCTGGCGGGTGGTCAAGCCTTCCATTTTCGGCATCCTCAAGTCGGTATGATCGCACGCTACCATGGGTACTGTTCTCATGTACAGTCCTGTTTATCCGTTCAGGCAAAGAACAGCGGGAACAACAGAAAGGTGGTGCTGGCTACCGGCGGCAGTTTTCCTGCCCTGAACGGTCAGATTCTGACAGTTTTGTGTGTGTGGCCGGATTGCCCCGTGCATGGCCTGCCTCTGCCCTGTGGCTTGGGCCGCCCCGACTTGCCGTGCGGCCGTGATGGCACAAGGTTTTTGCCTCGCTATATGCCTGTATGGGCCCCGGAAAACACGAAAGCGGAACCATCTCCTCATCTGGCCTGCACCTTGCAATTGCTTTAAGTTAGGCGGCTTGCAGCCCGACAGGATGTCGTTGCCGTGTCTGTGTTTTTGCTGCCATGAGACTCCATCAGGATCGCCTACCAGGCCACAGGAAGACCCGCGCCGCGTTGCGGTGACAAAAAAATCATGACCACCAGCATTCAGTATTACTTCACCTTCGACGACGGCCTGGAACTCAAGTTCACCGTCGACCTGGATCGTGCCTACGATCCGAAAAGAATCCCCGCCGATGCCCCCGCGTGGACCCAGCTCGGCAACAACCAGTGCAGCAACTGCCCGCTGGACAAGAAAGCCCATACGCATTGCCCGGCCGCGCTGGACCTCGACAAGATGGCGCGCGATTTCCAGAAGCTGCCTTCGCATACCAAGGCCAATGTGCGCGTGGTCACGCCGGAGCGTGAATACGTGAAGCGCGTCGGCCTGGAAGAGGGGGTGCGCGCGCTCATGGGCCTCATCATGGCCAGCAGCGCCTGCCCGGTATTGGGCGAGCTCAAGGCCAATGCCCGCATGCACCTGCCTTTTGCCAGCAAGGAAGAGTTCATCCTGCGCTCGGCCTCCATGTACCTCATGCGCCAGTATTTCGTGGCACGTGAAGGCGGCACGCCGGACTGGGAATTCAAGGGGCTCATCAAGACCAATGAACAGCTGCAACTGGTGAATCATGCGTTCTGGCAGCGCACCGTGGGTGCCTTCCAGAATGATTCCAATTCCAAGGCGCTGCTGAGCTTTTTCACCATGTCCTCCAGCGTGTCCTCCTCGCTGGATGCGCAACTGGGCAAGATCAAGCCGCTGTTCTTTCCCGGCAGTGAACAGGCGGCATCCTGACCCTGTGTTGATGGTCTCGTGAGCACTTTCCTGATCGTCCTTTTCATCGTGGTGGCTTTTGTGGTCGGGCAGGTTTCCCTGCTCCGGCCCAGTCGCCGTGAAACCCGCCTCATGGCCTTGCGCCTGGAGGCCCGCAAGCGTGGCCTGCATCCGCGCCTGCTGGCGCCGCCGGAGTGGTATCGCGGCGAGCGTCCTGCAGGCGGCATGCTGGCCTGCTATTCCCTGCTTGCCGAAGAAGGCGCCAAGGGGCTGCCGTATTTCCGCGCCATACGCCTGTCCGATGGCGACTGGATCGTGAAGGAGGGCGACCGCAGCCTGCTCACGCGCCTGAATCTTCCGCCCGAAGCGGAGTCCCTGCTGGCGCTGGAGGCGCAGGCCAATGCCGTCAGCCTGTGGTGGAACGAAGCACTGACGCCGGAAGCCCTGCCGGCCCTGCATGCGCTGCTTCAGGATTTGCTCGAGAAAGCCAAATAAAATCAAAAGCTTGTCGGCCGGTTTTTCCTGCCTGTCGCTGCCCTGTCTGATTTTTCGCCGCTTGACCAAGCCTGACTTGCCTCTTATATATGCCGACTCTTTGGCCGGACCCCGGCCGCTTTCTCGCCGCAGAGTCGTGAACATCCATGGGTAAATCGCTGGTCATCGTTGAGTCGCCGGCCAAGGCCAAGACCATCAACAAGTATCTGGGCAAGGATTTTGTCGTGAAATCCAGTGTCGGCCACGTGCGCGACCTGCCCGTGAGCGGTTCCGGTAAACCCGTGGATGCTGCCGAGCGCGCCAAGGCCGCGGCTGCCACCCGCAAGCTTTCGGCCGAGGCCAAGGCCTTGCAGAAAGAAACCAAGGGCCGTGCTGCTCTCGTGGCCCGTATGGGCGTGGACCCGGACAAGGACTGGAAAGCGCATTACGAAATCCTGCCGGGCAAGGAAAAAGTCATCGATGAGCTGAAGAAGCTCGCCAAGGAAGCCGACACCATCTATCTGGCAACCGACTTGGATCGCGAGGGGGAGGCGATTGCCTGGCATCTGCGCGAAGTCATTGGCGGTGACGATGCGCACTTCAAGCGCGTGGTCTTCAACGAAATCACCAAGAACGCCATCACTGAAGCTTTCAAACAGCCCGGTGTGCTGAATATTGCGCGCGTGAATGCACAGCAGGCACGTCGCTTCCTGGATCGAGTGGTGGGCTATATGGTCTCGCCGCTGCTCTGGGAAAAAATTGCGCGTGGTCTTTCTGCCGGCCGTGTGCAGTCGGTGGCTGTGCGTCTGGTTGTTGAGCGCGAGCGTGAAATCCGCGCCTTCGTGCCGGAAGAGTTCTGGGAAATCCATGCCGATACCCAGACGGCCAAGAAAGATGCCCTGCGTCTGGAAGTCACCAGGCAGAAAGACTCGGCTTTCCGTCCCAGGAATAAAAAAGAAGCCGATGCCGCGCTGAAGGCGCTGGAGTCGGCGACTTATACCGTGGCCAAGCGTGAGGACAAGCCCACACGCACCCGCCCGAATGCACCTTTCATTACCTCCACCTTGCAGCAGGCCGCGAGCACGCGTCTTGGCTTCTCGGTGAAGAAGACCATGACCCTGGCGCAGCGCCTGTATGAAGCCGGTCATATCACCTATATGCGTACCGACTCCACCAATCTGAGTGCGGATGCGGTGAATGCCGTGCGTGATTTCATTGCCGACAGCTATGGCAAGAAATACCTGCCGGAAAAGGCCAATGTCTATTCCAGCAAGGAAGGCGCGCAGGAAGCCCACGAAGCCATACGTCCCTCCGATGTGAATGCCAAGCCGGGTGATGTGGCGGGTCTGGAGCGTGATGCCGAGCGTCTTTATGAATTGATCTGGCGCCAGTTCGTTGCCTGCCAGATGCCGGATGCCGAATATCTCTCAACCGGCCTCAGTGTTTCTGCAGCGGATTTCGAGCTGCGCACCCGTGGCCGCATCCTCAAGTTCGACGGCTTCACCAAGGTGATGGCGCCGGCGCAGAAGGATAAAGAAGACGTGGTACTGCCCGATGTGAAAGTGGGCGAAGTGCTTTCCCTGAAAAAACTGGATCCCAGTCAGCATTTCACCAAGCCCACCGCACGCTTTACCGAAGCCTCGCTGGTGCGTGAGCTGGAAAAGCGCGGCATTGGCCGTCCTTCCACTTATGCCGCGATCATTTCCACGATCCAGGAACGCGGCTATGTGAAGCTGGAAAACCGCCGTCTCTATGCCGAGAAGATGGGTGACATCGTTACCGACCGTCTTACCGAGAATTTTGACGATCTCATGGATTATGCCTTTACCGCCGAGCTGGAGCAGGAGCTCGACAAGGTGGCCGAGGGTGATCTGGACTGGAAGAAAGTCCTCAACGATTTCTACAAGGGCTTCAAGAAAAAGCTGGAGCACGCGGGCCAGGAAGACGGCATGCGCCGCAACCAGCCGGTGACCACGGATATTGCCTGCCCGACCTGCGCGCGTCCCATGCAGATTCGTACCGCCAGCACGGGTGTTTTCCTTGGCTGCTCCGGCTATGCGCTGCCGCCGAAAGAGCGCTGCAAGGGCACCATCAATCTCGTGCCCGGTGGTGAAATCGTTGCGCTCGACGAGAACGACGAGGAAAGCGAATCCAAGCAGTTGCTGGCGCGTCACCGCTGCAAGATCTGTGGCACGGCCATGGACAGCTATCTCATCGACGAGCATCGCAAGCTGCATGTCTGCGGCAATAACCCGGACTGCGACGGCTATGAAGTGGAACAGGGCAATTACCGCATCAAGGGTTATGAAGGCCCGCTGATCGAATGCGATAAATGCGGTTCCGACATGCAGCTGAAAACCGGCCGCTTCGGCAAGTATTTCGGTTGCACCAATGTCGAATGCGGCAATACCCGCAAGCTGCTGCGTAATGGCGAAGCGGCGCCACCCAAGGCCGATCCGATTCCCATGCCGCATCTCAAATGCGAAAAGACCGATGACTTCTTCCTGCTGCGTGATGGTGCTGCCGGTCTCTTCCTGGCTGCCAGCCAGTTCCCCAAGCATCGCGAAACACGTGCGCCCACCATCGAAGAGCTGAAGACGGTGGCGGACAAGCTGGATGAAAAGCATCGCTATCTGCTGGATGCCCCGGTGAAGGACAAGGAAGGCAACAAGGCCGTTCTGCGTTTCAGCCGCAAGACCAAGGAGCAATATGTGCTCACCGAGTCCGAAGGCAAGCCCACGGGCTGGCAGGCTTTCTACACCAATGGCAAATGGGTGGTGACACCGGCCAAGGCCAAGGAAAAGATAGACGCCAAAGACAAGTAAGTCTGTAGGAGCGGCTTTAGCCGCGAACAGGTTTTGCGTCAGCAGAATTTGCCTTGGCATGGGCAAAGTGGGTTCGCGGCTAAAGCCGCTCCTACGGCAGCGCAGTGAGGTAGTGATATGAAGGGCGCGATTGATACCGGCAGGCAGAAGCCCAATACCGGCCGCACCAACCAGAAACTGTTTTTCGCCAAGCTGCAGCTGGATCGCATCCAGCAGGTGCTGGCGGACAGATCGGCTTTTTCCTGGGAGGCCGAAGCGCTGTCCTGTCGCGAAGCCGCCATCCTGCATCTGCATGGGGCTTATGTGGCCTTCCTGCAGGAGCTGGTGCGCTTCTACAAACTCAATGGCGTGCTGCTTTCCAGCGAAGATGTGCGCGCCGCCATGGCGGCACGCGGTCAGGTGGCACCGGAAGTTGCCATCTTCCAGCAACTGGAACAGCAACCGGCTTCATGGCTGGCGGCGCTCCTGCACGCCCACCATCAATGCCTGATTGCACCGGACCCCAAGCCGGCTGATGCACCGGAAGATGAAGCCGAGTCTCTGGGCCGCGCCATCAGCCTGGTGAGTGTGCAGGCCGATGCGCCGCTGTCCGATGCTGATCTGGCCGCCATTGCAGGCTGGCAGCGTGAGCTGACGACTCTGATCCGTGAGTTCCGCGCCGAGCGCGTCGAATTCTGAGAAATTAATTTCCGCTTTTTTTGTTGAGAGTCTGAATGTCTGTTGCTGCATTTCTTGAAGTGGTGGAAACCGAAGAGGGCGAGTTCGTCCTGCGTCGTACGGATTCCTCGCCGGGCTCTTCCGAGCCGCTGGTGGCCATACGCTTTTCCTCCGAGACCCGCACCATGCTGGCCGATCATCTGGGCGAGATTGCCCGTGCCATGATAGGCGCCGGCGTGCAGATGACGGGGCGCCTGCAGGCCGGCGGCGTGATGATGGAAGACGACGAGCCACGCCTGCTGCATTGAGTGCCACGGCATAGTGCAAAGCGCCAACTGCCCCTACACTCCCGGTGACAAGAGCGAAGACGCGGGGAGTTTCCATGTTTGACAAGAAAATGCCGGAGGCGTGGCGTGTGCTGCGCATACAGTCGGAAATCGTCGACGGCATCGAGCACCTCATCAAGATCGGCTATGCCGTGAATGTCTTCGGCAGTGCACGCCTGGGGCCTGAGTCGCCCTATTACCAGGAAGGCCTGAAGCTGGGCCAGCTCCTCTCCCGTGCCGGTATCAATGTGGTCACCGGCGGCGGCCCCGGCATCATGGAAGGCGTGAACAAGGGCGCTTTCAACGAGGGGGCGCTGTCCATCGGGCTCAACATAACGCTGCCGCGCGAGCAGGCACCCAACGTCTTCCAGGACATCAGCCTGAGCTTCCGCTATTTCTTCGTGCGCAAGTTCATGTTCATGAAGCACTCCATCGGCTTTGCCATACTGCCCGGTGGCTTTGGCACGCTGGACGAGATGTTCGAAGCGCTGACGCTGATCCAGACCGACAAGACCGAGCCTTTCCCGGTGGTGCTGATAGGCCGCAGCTACTGGGCGGGCCTGGTGGACTGGATGCAGGACACCATGATGAAGGAAGGCTGCATAGGCAGGGAGGATGTGGCGCTCTTTTCCGTGGTGGATACCGCCGAGGAAGCCGCGCGCATCCTGATCGACTATTACCGCAAGCACGCGGACAGCCGGACGGACAGCTGAGGCCGCCATGTTGCGCATAGAGATTTCCATTCCGGGACAGACGCTGACCCTGCTGCAGGATGGCCAGGTGCTAAAGCACTATCCGGTGTCCACGGCGCTCAAGGGCGCGGGCGAGGTTTCCGGCAGCGAGCAGACACCGCGTGGCGCCCATATTGTGCGTGCCCGCATCGGTGCTGGCGCGCCGGCCGGGGCGGTTTTCCGTGGACGTCGCCCGACCGGCGAGGTGTGGTCGCCGGCGCTGGCGGTGCAGCATCCCGGGCGTGACTGGATACTCTCACGCATCCTCTGGCTGTCCGGCACCGAGCCCGGCCACAACCGCCTCGGCCAGCGCGACAGCATGCGCCGCTACATCTACATCCATGGCACACCGGACAGCGAACCCATGGGTGTGCCGCTGTCCCATGGCTGCATACGCATGCGCAATGCCGATGTCATGGAACTGTTTGATCTGGTGCCGCCCTACACACCGGTGCATATCGGCTGAGTACCGGAGCAGGGTTTTCCGCAGCTCATCTGCCTGAAAAATAAGCATCTGAATTATTTGAAGAAAAAAGCCCGGAATTTCC
>JASLCO010000303.1 GCA_030146505.1 Moraxellaceae bacterium | reverse complement strand
AGTGTGCTCAACAGAGGGCGTTGTTCCGCCGGCACACGGAAGCTGCCGAGATAGCTGGCGGGGAAATCCTGCAAAACATCGGGCGAGAAAATGAAATAGAAATTGGGCTGGAAAGTATCCCAATCCACTTCACGCAGGCTGCTTACGGTGGCCACGGCTTCGCCTTCGGCCATGGTGAAGTGCAGGCGGTCGCCGATTTTTATACCAAGACGATCAGCGAGTTTGGATTCCACGGAAACCTGTCCCTGCGTGCCGGCCGGCCACCATTTGCCTTCCAGCATCTTTGCATCAGGGGGCAAGGCATCACGCCAGGTCAGGCTGAGCTCGCGGTTCAGGGATTCGTCGCGGTCATTCTCTTTTTCATTTTCCTTAGATACAGCGCGCTGCATGGTCTTGTCATTGATGGCGGTGAGGCGGCCGCGCACGATGGGGTAGAGCGGGCTGCTCTTGAGCTTGTTGGCCTCAAGGAAAGCCGCCAGCGGCTCGCGCTCTTCCGGTGCAATATTCAGCGCAAACTGGTTGGGCGCATCAGCCGGAATCTTGTTTTGCCAGGCCGACAGCAGCTCACCGCGCAGGCTGACCACCAGCAGCAAAGCCGTAAGGCCCAGCGCCAGACCGAGAATCTGTGTGGAGCTGGTTTTCGTATCGCGCAGCAACGAAGCCAGCGCCGGATGCACGATACGGCGGCGCCAGAATCCCAGCAGCGCCGCCAGGCCACGCCACGACAGGAGCGCCAGAACTGCACCGCCCGCCATCACGGAAAACGCCAGTTTGGGCTGACCGGTTTCCAGCATGAGCAAAATCAGCAGGGCCGCCCAAGCGAGCAGGGTGATGGCCAGCAGCGACCACGAAGCCGGTGCCATTTCACGACGCAAAACGCGCAAGGGACTGACATTGCCCAGTGCGAGCAAGGTGGGCAGGGCAAAGCCGGCCAGTGTCAGCGTGGCCGTGGCTACACCGGTGAGAAGCGGCCGCCAGAAAGAAAACAGCGGACTGCCGCCGGGCAGAAGATCACCGAGCATTTGCGCCAGCACGACAGCCACTGCGCCACCGATGAGCGCGCCAAGAATTACGGCCGCAGCCCAAGCAAAAAAGATTTCACCCAGAATGAGGCGCAGCGTGTCGCGACGCGAAGCGCCCAGGGAGCGTAGCAGCGCCAAAGTATCGAAATGACGTTCGGCAAAACGCCGTGTGCTGGTGGCAATGGCAAGGCCGGCAAGCACAACCGCGGCAATCGTGGCGAGGCTGAAATAACTCTGGCTGCGGGCAAGTGGGCCGCCGATTTCCGGGCGGCCTTCGGAAATATCCTGCACCTTCATGCCCAGGCCCAGCTCCGGTTCTATGGCTTTGCGGAAGTCAGCAATCCTGTTGCCGTCACCGGCCACCATGAGTTGATAGCGCAGGCGTGAACCGGGCTGCACTACATTGGTGGCTGCCACATCGGCCATATTCATGAAGGCGCGCGGTGCAAAGGCGGAAGTACCACCGCCCTGGCCGGGCTCATACGCCAGGACCGCGGCAATCGTGAACGTGCCGTCGCCCAGTTGCACGCTGTCGCCGATTTTCGCATCCAGCAAAGCCAGCAGACGCTCATCCACCCAGATGGTGCCCGGTTCGGGAATGCGGCGCACGGTGACATCTTCACCGTTTTCACGCAGGCGCAATTCACCGCGAAGAGGGTGTCCATCAGTGGCGGCTTTTACGCCGGCCAGCTGGAATTGCTCTCCACGGGAAAGCACGCTGGAGAATTCCAGCAGGCGTGCCGTTTTCAGTTGCTGTGCGGCGGCCTGGTTATCAAAGCTTTCCGGGATGGGGCGTGAGCTGCGCACCACCAGATCGGCCGCCATCATGCGTGCGGCTTCCTGATGCAGGCGCTTTTCCACGCCACTGCTGAAAAAGCGCAGGCTGGTGGTGGCTGCGACAGCCAAGATCAGGGCCAGCAGGAGCAGGGTGAGTTCGCCGCGGGCCAGGTCACGCCGGAACCATTGCCAGGATTCGCCCAGGGTGTTTTTGCGCGAGGCTGGCATCAGGCAGCTTCTCCGGCCGGATTGCCATTATTCAGGCGGCCATCTTCTATGCGCAGGGTGCGCTGGCAGCGTGCCGCCAGTTTTTCATCATGCGTGACCAGCACCAGCGTGGTAGCGGCATCCCTGTTCAGATTGAACAAAAGATCAATGATTTGTGCACCGGTGCGTGCATCCAGATTGCCCGTGGGCTCATCGGCAAAAAGAATGGCGGGTTTGCCAGCAAAGGCGCGGGCCAGCGCCACGCGCTGCTGCTCTCCGCCGGAAAGCTGGCGCGGCGTGTGATGCATGCGATGCGCAAGACCGACTTTTTCCAGCCATTCCTGCGCCACGGCTTCGCCACCGCGCCCATTCACGCCCAGGGCCAGCATCACGTTCTCCAGCGCTGTAAAGGCGGGCACGAGCAGGAAGGACTGGAAGACAAAGCCGATTTGCTGCCGGCGTAATTCAGCGCGGCCGTCTTCATCCAGATTTTCCAGTTGCTGGCCGGCCAGGCTGATGCTGCCGGAGCTGGGCGTATCGAGACCGGCGAGCAGGCCGAGCAGGGTAGTTTTTCCCGAGCCCGATGCCCCTATGATGGCCACGCTTTCACCGCGTTTGATGGCGAGGTCCACGTTGTGGAGAATGGGCAGGGCGCTGTCGCCACTGGTCACGGATTTGCAGACATTCGTGGCCGCAATCAGGATGTCGGGGGCCATGATGTCGGAGGTCACGATGTTGGAGATCATTGAATGCGCGAGTCGCTCAAAAGAATGATGAAGTTCGCAATGCCCTGTTTTTGCAGGAAAGGCATTTGCCTTCTCCTGTTTGTTTGCGCATTCCCTGCCGGGATTTCCAGTGCACAGGCAGCCACGATTCTGGTCTTCGGGGATAGTATCAGCGCCGCCTATGGGCTGGAAGTTGAGCAGGGCTGGGTGCGCCTGCTGCAACAGAGGCTCGACAAAACTGCACCGGGCAAGCATGTGGTGGTGAATGGCAGCCTGAGTGGTGAAACCACTTCCGGTGGCAAGGCCCGCCTGCCGGCCCTGCTGAAAAAGCACAAACCCGATGTGGTGATACTGGAGCTGGGCGGCAATGACGGCCTGCGTGGCCAGCCGCCTGCGCTCATGGCCGGCAATTTCAAAAAGATGATTGCCGACAGCCGTGCTGCGGGCGCCAAGGTCCTGCTTTTCGGCATGAAGATTCCACCGAATTATGGCCGTGCCTATACCCAGGCTTTCGAGAAAGTTTTTGTCACCGTGAGTGGGCAAGAAAAAGTGCCGCTGCTGCCTTTCTTTCTCGAGGGCATAGGTGGCCATGCCGATCTGGTGCAGGCGGACGGCATACATCCGGTGGCCCGCGCCCAGCCCATCCTGCTGCAGAATGCCTGGCCGCTGATTGAAAAGGTTCTGAAGTAAACGGCAGTAATCCGGTTCGCGGCCGAAGCCGCTCCTACAAGATCACTGTGCTGTAAGAGCGTCTTCAGTCGCGAACCTTTTTTGCGCGCTCAGGTTTTGCCCAGAATCACGCGCAGGCGCTCGGCAAAGCCGGGCAGGGCGGTGGCGGAGAGCGGCGTGGTTTTCAGGAGGTCCTCCAGCAGCAGGCTGGTCTGCTCACCGGACTGCTTGCGCAGGCCCTGGCTCTGCAGGCGCTGCATCTGGCGGGCACGGCGGGCTTCCTGCAGTTCGGCACTGGCGGGAATGTCCAGCAGGATTTCCAGGTCCAGCAAAAGCGTGGCGGCTTTTTCATCCTGCGGGGCCAAGCCACCAGCATCGGCGCTTCGCATCATCCACTGTTCCACTTTTTCAGCCTGGGCGCGCAAGCGGGCCTGGCTGGCCTGCTCACGGCCGGCGTTGTCAAACTGACGGCGTGCGGCATCGAACTGGCGGCGCAGGTTGTCGTTCTTGTCGCGTGGTAAATCCAGTGTCCGGAAAACCTCTTCCAGCCTTGATGCCTCGCTGCCCTGCGCCTTGATGTCGGCGCTGCCTGCCAGTTGCTGCATGGCCTGTATGAGCTCTCCGGCCTGCTGCGCGAGCGTATCGCGCGCTTCCTGCCTCGCCTTGAATTCGCCGTCGCGCTTGGCAAACAGGGCATCGCAGGCGGCACGGAATTCCTGCCAGAGACGCTGGTCGGCCTTGTGGTGGCCAGCACCAATGCCTTTCCATGCCTGTTGCAGGGTCTTGGCCTGGTCGCAGGCGCTACGCGTATCGTCCAGTTCCTGCAACTGTTGTGCACGTTGCACCAACTGCTGTTTCGCCACTTCATTCTTTTTCTGCACTTCCCGATGACGATCTTCCAGTGCCTTGAGCAGGGCATTGAACCGGTCTTGCAGAGGGCGGGTTTTCTGGCGGTCGCTGGGCTGGTAGCCCTGCCATTCCTGGCGGGCGGTGCGGATGATGGCTTCGTGCTTTTTCCAGTCCGGGATTGAAGGCAGCGCATCGGCATAGCTCTGCAGCTGTTCGCAAAGCTCGCTGCGCTTTTTCAGGTTCTGCTCGCGCAGTTCGCGCTGTGCGGCGAAATGGGCGCGACAGGGTTCATAGGCGGCATCTCCGGCGGCCTTGAACTGTTCCCAGAGCGGCTGCTCCACGCTGGCGTCAGCCACGCCGAGGGCTTTCCATTCTTCCTGCAGGGCATGAATGGCGTCGGCCTTGTCATCCGGCTCCATCTCGTGCACGAGGAGGGCGCGCATTTTTTCCAGCAGCGCTTCCTTCTTGGGCTGCACGGCAAAGCCGGCCCAGCTTTTCAGCTCGCGCACGCGCTCGCCCAGTTCGCCGAGACGGGCATCATGCAAGTGGTGTTCGCGCGCCAGTTCCTGGGCGCGACGCAACTGCCTGGCGGCATCGCGGCTGTTGCCGGCCTCGACGCTGGCAGCAATGCCGGCCAGCAGCTTTTTCAACTGCTGGCGCTGTTCCTGCTGCCGGTTTTCATCAGGTCGTGACGGTGTGGCTTCATCCACCGTGGTTTTGTGCAGCCGTTGCGGCAGTGGCAGGCCGTACTGGCGGTAATTGTTTTTCACCTCGGTCAGTGCCTGCAGGCAGGTCTGCCTTTCTTCATCGCCGGCTTCTGAGAGGCGTGCTTGCGTGGCTTCCACCAGCAGGCTGTCCTGTTGCCATTGCAGCAGCATTTCTTCAAGACGGGCGAGGCCGGCAGAGGCTGTGGCATGGCGCCTGGCAAGTTCGGCCGGGGCGGCCTGTAACTGCGTGGCCAGTTCCCAGCGCAGGCGCTGCGTCTTGCACAGGGCAGCCAGTGATGGCAGATCGAAATCTTCCTGGCCCTGGTATTCGGCCAGTGTGGCTTCCAGCGTGGTAACGCAGTGCTGCATTTCTTCACGCGCCTGCGCCTCATCCGCGCGGCGCTGTTCGGCAGCCTGCACTTCGCCAACCTGGCGCAGGGCGAGTGCAAGCGCCGTTTCAAACCGCTCGATGTGTGCTGCCGAGGCCGGTGCCGGCAAGTCCTGCCACTGCTGGCGCAGGCTTTCCGCCTTGGCGGCATACAGGGGATTCAGAGCGGAGCGCGCATGGGCTTCCATGGCGGCACACAGGGCATCGCATTTTTCCTGGTGCGCCTGTGCGGCTTTCTGCTGCCGGTTTTGCTCATCAAGCCGGGCACGCAGCGTCTTGTAGACATTCTTGTCTTTCTGCTTCGTGGCGTCGGCCAGGGCTTCCAGCAGCGCCGGTGTGCTGATGCGTTCGGCGGCGGCCTGGCGCAGGCGCGCAATGCTGGAATTGCGCGCGATGTCGTCCAGATAGATTTCGTCATCCAGTTGCGCGACAGCCGCCAGCCGTATGTCCATGGCATCGGCTTCGCGTATCAGGTGGATGAGGGTTTGCGGCGCGGTGATGCGCTGCACGCGCTCCAGCCGCTGTTCGGTACTGAGGCCGGCCGCCTTGCCGGCCAGCAGGTCGTGCAGGCGCTGCGTGGCGGCGTCGCGCACGGAGGCCTCGAGATCGCGCTTCTGGATCTGCGTGATGACATCGGCATCGGTGAGCCAGGCGATGGCGGCGCGGCGCACGGCCGGTTCGCTGTCTTCGCGTGCCAGTTTGAGCAGGATGCCGGCATCCTGCTCCTGGTGCAGGTCAAGCTCTGCCAGGGCGTCGATGCGCTTTTGCGATTTCGGGCTTTGCCATTTCGGCTCGCTGCCAAAAAGACGTTTCAGCATGATGTGTTTCCCCTGGCCAGCAGCCGTGTTATTTCCGCGTCCTTTTCCGCCCAGAGTTGGGCCGTCCAGCCCTGGAAGCGTGCGCGGAAGGCGGTATCGGTTTCATAGTCACACTGGAAGACCTCGGCGGGAATGTCGCGCTGCCGCACGCGCACGACAACGTGGCGCACGCGTCCGCCGAGAAAGTCCATGAAGGTGGGATTGCCATCGGGATAGACGATGGTGGCGTCCAGCAGGGCGTGCATCTGCGCGCCCAGCGCCGAAAGCGTGAAGGCCATGCCGCCGGCCTTGGGCCGGAGCAGGTGGCGATAAGGAGATTGCTGCGCGGCATGTTTGGCGGGCGTGAAGCGCGTGCCTTCCAGGAAATTCATTACCGACACTGGCGTGTAGCGGAATTTCTCGCAGGAGCGGCGTGTGGTCTCAATATCCCGGCCCTTGAGTTCCGGATGCTTTTCCAGCGTGGCCTTGCTGTAGCGCTTCATGAAGGGGAAATCCAGGGCATACATGCCGAGGCCCATGAAGGGAATCCAGATCAGTTCCTGCTTGAGGAAGTATTTGAGGAAGGGAATACGGCCGTTGAACACATAGAAAAGCACCATGATGTCCACCCAGCTCTGGTGGTTCGCCATCACGAAATACCATTCTTTCTTGCTGAGTCCCGGTGGGAGTTCGATATCC
>JASLCO010000416.1 GCA_030146505.1 Moraxellaceae bacterium | reverse complement strand
GCCACAAGTTGCGTGACAACGGCATTTTCATCATCCACGACATCATCACTGCTGGAATGATGGCCCCACGAGTGTGACTCGCCGTGATCGCTGTCCGAAGCCGCCAGCAGCGCCACATTGCCATTGGCAGCCAGAACAGTATCCGTTCCCGCATGCAGCTCCGCCGCAATTGCCGTGATGTCGGCGCCGGCCTTGATGCTGATGCCCTGCGCGGCTTCGATCTGGGTGGTGAGATAGCTCACATGCTCTTCGGCAAACTGCCAACCACCCCCGCTGAAATCATGACCCTGCACATTCTCGGCCGTATCGAGAATGATGTTGTTCCCGGCCTGAAGCACAATATTATTGCCACTGAGTGCAGCTGCGGTCAGGTGAATGTCACCATCAGCATGCTGAATCAGGTCATGGCCAGCCTGTACGCTAGCGATATCACCAACCAGCGTAGTCCATGCGTTTGATGGGCCGGCACCAGACAATTCCTGCTGGTAAAGAGTTCGGTGAGTGATATCACCCTGGGCCAGTAGCAATACAGTATCGCCATTGAGATGGCCGGACTCGTTGAGAATGTCACCGCCACTTTGCAAAACGAGGTCACCACCCGCCTTAAAGCTGCCTCCATGGTTCAGGATATCGCCCTGTGTTTTGACGATGAGGTTGTCATGCGCACGAATCAGGCCACCGTTATCAAGCTGTCCACCATCAATGGCAAGATTACCTCCACCTATCACCGCGCCATCCTGCAAGAGGCGCGAGCTGCCCTGCGCCAGATAGACTACCGGCACCAGCACTTTTTCACCGGCAATGTCGCGCTCTTCCATCCAGACGATGTCTTGCTGCAGCGTGTCGATCTGCTCACGGCTGAGAGCAATGCCCGGTGTAAGTTGCAGGGATTCAGATGCTGCAATGGCGTTCTGCATCAGGTATTCGTATTGCGCCTTTTCATCGGCAATGGCCGGATCCAGGAAACGCGAGCCGATGCTGGCGGTAAGGGCATCGCGGATGAGCATGAGCTCGTAATAGCTATCGCCCAAGCGGCGCTGGGTGATGTCAGGGCTCCAGGACAACTGGCTGATGAGATAAGCGGAACCGAGGAAGCCGGCATAGGTATTGAGAGCAGGGTCTGTTTCAATGAAATAGGGATGGCCCGGCGGATTGGTGTGGAAAATTCCGTTGCCGGGTAAATGAAATCCGGGATTAACCGTGGGGTCCAGTATCTCCAGGGGTAGAATGCCAGTAACAGGCTGTCCGGATGGCACGGCATCCAGGCCAATGTAGTCCCCGTTATCAATACGCTCTGTCTTTTTCTTTTCAGGTGGAGCGCCATTGATAATGGCTCCATGCAATTCGACGCTCTCTCCCCCTTCAAGAACAGCAGGGATGACATGGGTGTCGCCAGGAGTGAACTGGTCCTCCAGTGAACCGTCTTCGTTGTGGCATTTCTCGCCATGCCCTGTCGAAGTTTTACACCAGTGATAGCGAAAATCCGTCTTTGTCGTGGTGATGTCCACCACACTGGTGCCCGTGTTTTTGATAATGCCGGCATTGATGTCGAGCAGGGCCGCAGCTGAAATGAAACTGTGGTCATTCAGTACTTCATCGGCTTCGATCAGGATATTGCTGCCGGGGGCATCTGTCACAATATGGGCCGGCGTACCTTGGTCAACAAGGTGATAATCCGTGAAAGTGGTGTAGCGATATACGTTCTTATTGCTGTCGCCGCTATTGCCATGCCCGTAATGGGTATCCCACAGCGCTTCACTCGGCGAATAGGCATATTCTGGATCTGTTCGTCCCGGGGTCACTCCCCAACCAAGATTGATGTTATCTAGCCTGCTCGCCTTCAGCGTTATGCTTCCCCCACGCGATTCAATCAGGCCTGCATAATTGGTAATGGACTCAAGTTTTCCGTTGCCTGCTGTAGCAATGTGAATATCGCCCTCACTCAATATGGCCGCTGCATGGTCCGCATCACCCAGGCCATTGATGAAGGATTTCTCCAGACTGAAACTGAGACCGT
The DNA here is from genome assembly GCA_030146505.1 of Moraxellaceae bacterium. GTDB lineage: Bacteria > Pseudomonadota > Gammaproteobacteria > Pseudomonadales > Moraxellaceae > UBA2031. Next base: position 1,570 of record JASLCO010000416.1, on the reverse strand, counting down.
CATGCCCGTATATGACGCCCATATTGCCAAGGCTTTCTGCAACGAAAATTATGGCACCTTGCCCAATGAGCAGAGCATCTTCGCCAATACTGACCTGCCTTGCAGAAAGAGAAGCATTGCCTCCACTGAGAAGGTGGTCTTGCAGGAAGATGTTTCCTTGCCCGGAAGCAAGATGCATGGCACCGGGCGATTCGAGCGCTGCCCCGTTGAGAAGGATGTCGCCAACGGTTTCAAGACGCAGTGATCCGTTGCTGCTTATCTCGCCAGCACTTTGCAACTGATTGAAGGAAGGCAGTCTAAGACTGATACCCGTATCACCATGCAATCTGCCTCCCTCATTTTGCAGGGCAACCTCTTGCATGAGTGATGCCATGCCTTTTGCCAGGACCTGGCCGTTGCGGTTATCAAGCCCCCGTTGGATATCCAATGCAATGTCACTGCTGCTGGCAATATATCCATGCTGGTTATCCAGTTGCATGGCCGATATTTCCAGGCCGCTGTTACCCTGAAGCAGGCCATCACGATTGATAAGCAGGCCGTTATCCAGTCTTAGCGAAAATGGCTCCTCGCTGGACAATGACCCTCCGGCATTGTTGACAGCAGATGCATCGAGACGGAGCGCGCCCCCGCTCCGCAACTGTCCGCTGCCATTGTCGAGGTCGGCAGTCAGTGCGATGACGGCCGCATTCTGTGCATTCTGGATACTGCCAGCGTTGCGCAGTCTGTATGCCGTGATTTTCAGACCCGTGCCGGACAGGATATTTCCGGTATTACTGATTTTCTGACCGTCCAGACGCAGCTCGCCGGTACTGCCGATGTCACCTGCGTATTGCTGGCGACCGGCGCGAACCGAAAGATCGCCACGCAGTGCCATTTCACTATCGCTTTCCGCCCTCACATTCGCCGCGCTGATCGTGGCAGCTGTGCCTGTCAGTCGGCTGTTCGCGGCCAACGTGAAATCGCCATCTGCATTCAGGTTCACGGCACCGCCCGCTGCCAGTCCACCCGAATCTGCGCTACCGGCATCGCCCAGCACGATAGCGCCGGCGGCTTTCACGCTGGCCGCCTGCGCCACGCTCGCCTTTACCAGGCGCACATCGCCGTTGCTTGCGATTTCCAGCTTGCCGGTCAGCGCCGCCACCGGCCCGGCCAGGCGCATGCCGACGCCGGCTTCATTGCCCATCAGCGTGATGGTGTTGGCGTACATGCCGCCGAGCGCGCTGCTGTCGATGCTGTAGGCAGGGGCAGCGCCTGTGGTGGCTTGCACTATTGCGCTGCCGTCCGCGTTGATGCGGTTGCTGCCCGTGACCACGCGCAGGTCTTTGGCATAGAGCGCGGCATTCAGCTCCAGCACGCGGGCATAGAGCGCCAGCCTTTCGGTATTGCTGGCATTGAGGCCGGCGCCATCGATATGCAGCACGCCGCCCTGCACATCAAAACCTCCCAGCGAGCCGTCATTGTTGAACAGCGGCCTGCCCGTGCTGAGCGTGGCGCGTACGGTGTTGATGAAGCCGCAACCCTTGCAGCTGATGCCCCAGGGATTGGTCACGATCACGTCGGCCTTCTGGCC
>JASLCO010000420.1 GCA_030146505.1 Moraxellaceae bacterium | reverse complement strand
GAAATGCCACGCGAATATCTCACCTTCGTCGCCGTCAAGTTGCTCATCAGGCATGACAGATGAAGGGTCCAGTCTACGAATGATCTCGTTCTGCAGGCGAAGCAAGCGTGGCTTCGAACGAAAATTGCGGTACATATTGAGCGACGTAGCCGAAAAATCAGCAACAAAAGCTTGGAAGATACCATCCATCGCCCCTGCCCAACTCATGATCTTCTGCTTTGTGTCACCCACGGCGGTCAAGCGAATGCTTGTACCTTGAAAAGCGATCTTGAGCAGCTCGTACTGCAGATTTGTGCAGTCCTGGAATTCGTCAAGGAAGACGTCGCTATAGGTCTGACGGACAGCGTTCCGCGCCACTGCGGACTTTTGCAGAATCTGGATCGCCAGTGGCACCAGATCGGAAAATTCGATCAAAGTCCGTGATGGGCCAGGTTTTCGATCTGCAATTTTGTACCCTACATCCAGCGCATACTCGCCCGTCAGCACTGGACGGAAACGATCGATAATATGCTTGGCGAATGCATGAAAGGTATAGCTGTCAAACCGCGTAGCAAGCTCTGAGCCACAGCGTCGTTTTACCCGCTCTTTCAGATTGCTGCTGGCATCAACCTTGAACGAAATGGCTAGAATCCGCTTGGGATAGCGGCAGGTGCCAGTGCATAATAGGAAATCTGCCCGCTGCGCAAGCATTTCAGTCTTTCCCGCACCTGGGCCAGCTGTCAGCGCAAGGCAGCGCACCTGCTCCTTGGCCGCGAGCAGGGCGTTGGGCTCAAGCGTCAGCCCGTCCGCAGGACTCCAGGCATCAACCGCTATCACTCTGGTAACTCCGCAAGCTTGGCGATTACAGCATCGGCCAAACGTCTGAGTGCTCCAGGCATATTCTCGAGCAAGTCCTCATCGCTAAGCTGGGCAAGTGCCTCAATGTGCGCAGCTGGCTTGCTGCCCAACTTAAAGCTGCGATGGTAGGTGCTGAACAGCCGTTGTTCGTCTGCGTTGTATTGGTTTGCGTCGTGATGGCTCTTTCCTAGGACAGCCTTGGTCGTTGACTCGTCAGGATATTCCTTCGCTACGCCATAGGCATCCGGATAGGCGAGCAACATGGTGAAATCGAGATCCATGGGATATGAGAAGTAAACATCTCGATCCTCAAGCACATCGAGGTAGTTTCCATAGTCCCGCACCATTTCATTTTCCGAATCCCACTTCGGGATGCCGTGATCTTTGGGGAGTTTCTGTTCTGGCCGATGCTGTTCGAGCTGATCGTTCACGTACTTAATTCGCCCCCACCCGCCCTGGTAGCGCGCGACATCTAGATCAAGCAGCGTCAAATAGGGAATCTGTAGGGCAGACAAGAGGCGCCAAAAATGATTGACGTGGCGTCCACCCAGAGGGGCTATTGAGACTGCGTACTCATCAACCGGCACCCCCTTGGCCTCTAGGAGGCGTGGCAACACGATTTCTTCACTGTCTCCCTCGCCGAGCACCACAAGACGTGAGAAATAGACTTCCGGAAAGGACTGCACAGCCTCACGCACAAATTTGTGAGCCTCATCCGTTGTGTCTGGCAGCTTAATATGCGTCACACACGATGTTCGTTCTTGGCCCAGACGCAGATAGCGGATACGTTCCGGAGCGACTCGCCGCAGCATAGAGGGCGCGTGAGTGGCGATCAGCGCTTGTGCGTCGCCTTCGCTGGCCATCTCGTTGAGGATATTGGCGATCCTCCCGAGGTAATGAGGCGACAGGCTATTTTCTGGCTCTTCGATGGCTACCACAGTGAACACCGGTGGACGCAACTTGTTTGCATCGAATAAATCGCCTTCTTCAGCCAGGACAGTACGGCCGATGGCTTGTGAGGACAGCACTAGCGACAGATACAGCATCGATTTCTGGCCGTCACTTAGGCGTGAAAAATCAACCAATTGCTCATCGTGACCAGGTGTAAAAGAGACCGACATGTGCCTTAACAAGGACTCAATCTCAGATGCCACAAAGGTGAGCTTCGGGTCGGCAAAGAAGCTGCCCTTATGCAAAGCGCCCCATGCTGCTTTTAAGCTTTTGCTGAACGCATTAATTGACGGATTGGACGCCAAGCTATCACTGATTTTATCGGTCAGACCCTTGATGGCACCTCGCTCTGCATCCCAATTCACCGCCCGCAGCATGCGCCCAAGCAAAGCGTTGGCGCCGTAGCCAATGTGATCAGCGGGGTCACGGCGAGCAGGCAGATAGTGGATGTGGATATGGTTACGCTCAGACCTTGGCACCTGCGCGATGGTCAGTGGTGAGCCATCAGGACTATTGTCCAGCACATAGACCATGCTTTCTTCTATGTCCCCATCCAGCCCCATGGTGGCGGTGAGGCGAAAACGCACACGCGGTGTACCATCAACTTCGTCGAGGCGCATATGGCCAAAATGAGGCGCAACGGTGCTGTTGTCCTCATCTTCGCTAAGTTCTGGGAACAGGAAGTCAGCCTCGATCCATAGCTGCCGCACATCCGGCGGTACTTTCTCATTGAGCGGGACATGAAAGTCAGAACGTAGGATCCGGCGCAGTGATGGATCGAAGGCGAAAAGCCGACACAAGCCCTGAAGCGCAGCTGTTTTCCCGGATCCATTAGGCCCAATCAGATAGGTGATATCTTCAAGCACAACTTCGGCTGGTACCTCGCCGAAAGACTGGAAGTTGGATAGCCGAATCGTTTGGAGCTTCATTACATATCCTCAGCCTTGAAAAGGCCATAGGTACTTTACATCGCCGTACTTTTCTTTCACATGCTGAACGGCTTTCAGCAACATACCTCCGGTACCGCAGGTAGGGTCGTAGATAGTTTCTCCTTCTTTGGGGTCGAGCATCTCAATCATCAACCACACGACACTGAGTGGAATATGGCCCGTTGCAGGACGTTGCCGATATTGGTCGCCACCTCAAAAAATCACTCCAGTGACAGTCGTCAGGGATATGGAAGCGATGCGACTCGGAGAACATGGTCAATTCAACATCACCAGTCGCGGCGACGATTTCATGGCACTCCTCACAAATATCTCAGATACACTTGAAGTCAGCTGCATCCACCTGGTCATGTAGGATGTTAGCGGATTCTAAAAATTGACTTGCAAACTGCCTGAGGTTTATGAAAGCCTCGTGCGCCAAGTCGTTCTCTTCATGCTTGGTCCGGCGATCGATAGCCAGGTGCCAGCACCGCATTCCTGACACCATAAAGGGCCAAGGGATTCCTCAACCAGAGCCTGTACTCCGCTCCTCTCAGGATGTGATTGGGTGAACAGTCCACGCTCCACTTGCGCAGAATATATCCAGCTGTGGCAGCTCGGAGCTTCATGCGTAACACGCCATCCCGCATTCCGTAGTCCATCTCCGTAATCTCCGCATGTGGCTGGTCCGGGTGAGGGATCAGCTCCAGCTCGACGATCCGCATCCACTGGATGTCCTGGTCGCTGCGCTCATGGGCCTGCATGCCTGCGTCTGGTAACAAGACCGGGCTCTTAATCCGGGTGATCACGAAATCGCGAAAGTCCTGCGCCTTGCGATCGAAGGCCCGTACATGCCAGCGCAAGCCGTTGTCTATTAGTGCAAAAGGAACGATCTGGCGCTCGGTCTGGCCACTTGAGATCGAGTGATACTCCACACGAATCGGACACTCCTGATGGATTGCCCGGGTCACGCAGGCCAGCACATCCAGATCGGGATGCGTGAGTCTTGACGGGATCTCACATGCCACCCACGCCCTGAGCTGAGAGGGCTCTCCGTCTCCGAAGCCTTGTGTCAGCCAGGACAGGACCCTTTCTGGCGGAAAATCGAAGAGCGGCTTGAAGTCCTCGCCAAGGACATAGCACTTGGCCTTTGTATCGTAATCAATGTTGCCCGGTACCAACTCCTTGTAGACCGCCAGATCACGCGTAGCCGCCGCCGCCTGGATGCCAAAGCGCGACACCAGATCCTGGCGACGGATACCTCCGATGAAACGCACGCGCAGCTCCACGAAGGCAAGGCGATCGCGTTGCGGCTGGGTAAGGTCGTCAAGCTGCTCGTCAGACATCCTTGTGGCTCATACGGGTTAACGGATGCTTGTGATGATGGTTGATGACAGTATATGGTACGCATTAAGGTTCGTCGATGAGATCCATAATGCATCTTATATGAGCACTATTTTGATGATGAACCAGCAACAATCAGTGAGCCTCCTTCTATTCAGAGAAGGAACGAACTTGCATGAGTGGAAACCGTAAGGTCCAGCCAGGCCCCACCCATAAAGGCTGGCATCGCACTGAAGCGGCGAAAAGAAAAGCCAGGAGGGAGCATGATTGATCCAGCAAGCCAGGCCCAACTGAAAGAGGCCATTGCAGACTGCATCGAAACCGATCAAGGAGTGCTGGATGCCCTACGAGACGAAATCCAACCACTGAAGAGCGCAACGCGCCGAATCCAGCCTCGCGCCACGACATCAATTTCACTGGTCGGAACCGATGGGGGAAATAACCAACTCCAGTTTGACCCCTTTCTGATACAGCTAGTCCGAGTAGTAGATAGCAGCAACAATGAATACTGCCTAGAGGCAGTTTCACCCACGACACCAGTGCAGAAACTCAATCAGCGTCAGTTTGCTGAGAATGGGACGCCAAGAACGGCACTGGGTGAAATGATGATTTTCTTGGGAGTGAATAGCCTGCAGGATCTCTCTCACATGATCCGGCCAACGGACAGTGGGAAACCCGTTTCTCCCAGTTGGGTTCAGGTTTACAGGGAGCTGGTCGAGTGGGCGATCCTATTCAAGATCCTCAATAAGGATTACGGCACTGATACTTTGATCATCTGCGACGGCCTTCTGCGAAGTAAAGTGTTCGCCAAGGATCTATTCCAGAGGCTGCTCCAAGGAATGCAGGAACGCATCGACAAGCAATGGGGCAACAGCCGACGACGGGTATATCTTGCTGGGGTAGCCAAGCACAGCAAGGTGCTTTCTCGGTATCGCTTAGCCATGGCCCTGGAAGGC
>JASLCO010000412.1 GCA_030146505.1 Moraxellaceae bacterium | reverse complement strand
CCAATCCAGCCCTTCGCGTAAACCCACCAGCGGCAGCAGCACGAGCCCGGCAATCAGGAAGCGCCAGCCGCCGATTGATTCCGGCGACATGCTGCCCACGGCGTATTTGCCCAGGTGGAACATCAGCCCCCAGAAAAAGGCGGTCATTCCCAGCTTGAGCCAGATGGTGTTGCGCGACATGGCGGTGCTCCTTCCTATCTCGTATCCCGTTCGGGCTGAGCCTGTCGAAGCCCGGCAGCCCTTCGACGAGCTCAGGGCGAACGGTTTCTAAGTGCGGTGAAGAGAATGCTAGGCTTCCGCATATGCAAAGAAAGGCGAGTCTTTGCAAAATAATTTTCCGGATATGGAAAGAGGGCGGAGGCCTGAGCCCGGAGAAAAAATCATGAGCGACCTGCGCGACTGGAACGACCTGCGCTACTTCCTGGCCGTGGCCCGGGGCGGCGGGCTTTCCGCCGCGGCCAGCGCCCTCAATACCAGTGCCTCCACGGTTTCCCGGCATATCGATGCCATGGAGGCCCGCCTCGGCATGCGCCTCTTCCTGCGTCAGCAGCGTGGCTACCTGCTGACCGATCGCGGCAGCGAGCTTTTTACGCATGTCGCCGAGGTCGAGCGCGCCATGCAGGCGGTGGAGCGCCGCAGTTCGGCCACCGGCGAGATCAGCGGCACCGTGAAGCTGGCCCTGCCCGAATCCCTGGCCAATTACCTCATCGCCCCGCGCCTGCATGAATTCCGCGCCCGTCATCCGCAATTGCAGGTGGAGCTGGTGGTGGGCCGTAATCTGGCCGACCTCACCCGGCGCGAGGCCGATCTTGCCTTCCGCATCATCGATCCGCAGCAAGCCCGGCACGCGCCGGATTACATCGCGCACAAGGTGGGCGACATGAGCTTCGGCCTCTACACCACAAAAGCCGCGCTCAAAAAGGCTGGCGGTGACTGGAAAAACCTGGAAGTGGTGAGTTGGGACGAATCCTGGGTCAAGCTGCCCATGCTGGAATGGCTGGCGCAGTTATTCCCTGGCCGTACCCCTGCGCTCAGAACCAACAATATGGAATCCCAATACGCCGCCGTGAGCGCCGGCCTCGGCACCACCTTCCTGCCGCTCTTCATAGGCGAGGCCGATGCCGCGCTCACCCGCATTGATATCGGCGATCTCAAGACCGAACGCCAACTCTGGCTGCTGTATCACCGGGATTTGAAAGGGAGCCAGAGGGTGCAGGTGGTTAGGGAGTTTGTGGGGGAGGTTTGCCGAGAGATGTTGAGTGTGTAACGGGATAAGCTCCATATTGGGCTGCTTTTTCTTTCGCAGGAAATCCTTTTTGCCATTTTAATCACTCTGGAAGTGAAAGGAATCGCTCTAATATTTTTGAGAATTCCCGCATTTTTTCGTTATGAACGTCGCATAAATAGCAGAATACTTGGGCTTCGCTCATAAGCCTTTGTCGTATAAGCATTCCATAAAGTTTCTTTGGGGTAGTAATTGGGTGTTCGCTTTCTGGTCGAGCTGGTAGAGAAGAGTCTTGATAAGCAGAAAAAAGCGCCTTCTCTACGCTTTCAATGGGAATGCAATAGATTGATTCTTTCTTTGCATGACGAAAATCTCGTTGGTCTCCATCTAAGATGGCGATGACATTTTCAGGAGTCGATAAGAATCTCTCTGAGATATTTCTTCTAAGCAGGTCTGCAACATTTTCGCCCCCACCGACATAAATTATTTTGTACTCGAAAAATGATTCGATGCAGTATCTGCTAATTGTGTATTCAATGAAGCGCTGCAGAACCTTATCTTCGGTTAGGATATATCTGTCCCAGCCTATAAATCCAAATAGGGTGGCTTTTATGTAGTTGTAAGAGGCGGGAATTATTTCTAATTTCTCTAGATCGTTGCGTATATAAAGAAGCTCTTCAGTTTGAAGGGTTCGCATCATCGCCAAAGAGTGAGTTGTGAATAGCACATTAACTTCATATCTGGCGCAGAAATTTCTTAGATTCTCGACAAGATGGGATTGGGCCGCTGCATCTAGGGATATGTCAATTTCATCGATAACAATGAGCTTGCGGCGATTTTTTATCTTTCTATAAAGGCTTATGAGAAAGTATTCGCCAGAGCTCAGATAGTCTTCCCTAATGTATTTGTTGTCTTCAAGGAGAATACAATAGTACTCGGTGTTCTTAATCTTCACTTCTACTAGGGATTTAAATTTGTCATTTTCATATATTCTGCTTAGAAGCTCTATAAGCTCGATTGGTGTTGAGTAGTTCTCAAGAATAATTGATCTTCTGATCTCTAGGTCGGCATCGCTAACTGATTGGAAGAAATTAAATCTTTCTCCATAGGGCATTGGAAGCTCTACGTCGATCTGTCTTTTAATTGGTTCAGGAATAATTTTCTTGCAATTCAGGCTTTTAATGGTTTTGTCGAAATTAAATTCATATGTTTCATTGTTTATTTTGTATTCTATGAAGCTGCTTTCATTAAATATCGAATCAGATGATGTTTTTTTGAACGTGTCAGCCGATGAGATGTTGTTTAGTGCTTTAACAAGGGTTGTTTTTCCTGCTCCATTTCTTCCAACCAAGCATGTAAGCTTACAGTCGCTGAGATTAATATTAAATTCCATTCTCGCAATGTGCTGGATGTTGCCAATATTTATGGATATTTCCATTCTTATGCGGCCGATTTATGAAGAAAGGAGTCTATGACTGTTGCTCCAAATTTCTTGCGAAGTTTGTCTAGGTAAGACTTATCAATGGTGTTGGCATAGTTAAGATATCCAGAAACTTGCTCGATGGCTACGGTAATATTCCCGCCTGCGGTATCGGTAAATTTCTTTCTGTCGCTAATGTAGAAATATATAAGGGCTTCGATTTTCTTCTTTATCTTTATGTCTATTGTGACTTTTCCATCAGGCAAGATGGCTAGCCCTAGAAGCTTTATTTTCT
>JASLCO010000244.1 GCA_030146505.1 Moraxellaceae bacterium | reverse complement strand
ATCGTGAACAACGGTCCGGTGGCGCTGGCGCGTTTCAATACCCTGCGCAGCTGGATGTCGCAGTGGAGCTATGACCACTCCAATGCCGATGGTTTGAAAGCGGCCGCGCAAATCAGCATTCCCGCGCTGGTCGTCGGCAATACCGCCGATGACGCCTGCACGCCTTCGCATACGCATCGCCTGTTCAATGCCATAGGCCATGAGCGTAAACAGCTGGCTGAAGTGAAGGGCGCCAACCATTATTATTTCGGCCAGCCCGACAAGCTGGCGGTAGCGGTGGAAACCTGCACGGCCTGGTTGGGCGAGCAGGGCTTTGTTGACTGAAGTGATTTAAAAGGAAACGGAAAAACATGGCGAGTGCAGAACTGCCGGTGGTTGCGATTACACGCTCTCTGAGCGTGATTGCCGCTCTGCGTGACCGTATCCTGCGTGGGGAACTGCAGCCGGATGAGCGTCTGCAGGAAGTCGCGCTGGCGGAAAAGCTGCAGGTCTCGCGCACACCCATACGTGAGGCCCTGCGCACACTGGCCGAAGAGGGCTTGCTGATTTATGAGCCCAACCGTGGCTATCGCGTGCGCCGTTTTTCCCTGGACTACATCCTGAAAGCCTTCCGCCTGCGTATGGCTCTTGAGGGGCTGAGTGCCCGTCTGGCTGCCGAGCAGGCTTTGACGTCTGAGTCTGAGCAGAAGTTTCTGGCTGCCTTGGTCCAGGGCGATGAATTACTGAAGGCGTTGGGAACAGAGACGTTTGATGTAGAGGCTTGGCGTGTCATGAACAAGGCTTTCCATTTCTGCATACATCGTCAGGCCGGCAACGAGCTGCTGATGCAGACGGCGCGCTGGTCCACCCGTATTCCCGTGGTGATACAGGGCGCTTTCCGCTGGTATGGCGAAACCGATTACCGCCGCAGCCATGAAGAGCATCACCGTATCTTCGATGCCATACGCCGTGGCCAACCTGATCGCGCCGACCATCTCATGCAGGAACATATCTATCTGGCCATGGAGATGACGCGCGAGCGTTATGCCGAGGCATTTCCGGAAGCTGAATAGAGAGCCGCCGTCACAAGTTGCACTTCTCAAAGCGCCGCGCAGCGGTCGCCTTTCTTTGCTTACTTTCTTTAGGCGAAGCAAAGAAAGTGAGGCGCGGTGCAGCCGCAATCCCTCTTGTAAAGAGACAGCAGAAGCAACCTAGTCGGAGCACCTCACCGTTAAAAGTGCCGGTACATAAATCCCCGCACTCCCGGGCGTATGGCAAGCAAATGCTCAGCACGCGTATACCCTGAAAGAGAAATGAGAGCTCCCAATAAAAAAGGCCGCTAATGCGGCCTTTTTTAACTTCAGACAAATTACAGACGTGCGGCCAGCTCGGCACCTTCACGGATGGCACGCTTGGCATCCAGCTCTCCGGCCAGCTTGGCGCCGCCTATGACATGGAAGCGTTTGTCCGTGATCTTGCCGTCCGGTCCGGCCGGCAGCAGTTCGCGTACGGATTCCTGACCGGCGCAGAGGATGACATTGTCCACGTTGAGAATCTGTTCTTCATCGCCAACGCGGATATGCAGGCCGAGATCATCGACCTTGAGATATTCCACGCCACCCAGCATTTTCACCTGATGGTGCTGCAGGGCGAGGCGGTGCACCCAGCCGGTGGTCTTGCCTGGGCCCTGGCCCATTTTCTTGCCGGGTTTGCGCTGCAGCAGATAAATCTCGCGCAGCGGTGTTTCGCGCTTGGGTGCACGCAGGCCACCCGGATCAGCCACATTGAAATCCACGCCCCATTCATCCGCCCAGTGATCCAGCGGCTGCGGGGAGTGTTCGGCCAAAAGGAATTCACTTACATCGATACCGATACCGCCAGCGCCGATCACGGCGACGCGACCACCCACTTTCTTGCCATGGCGCAGCACATCCGGATAAGACAGCACCTTGGGATGATCGATGCCGGGGATTTTCGGTGTGCGCGGCTTTACGCCGGTGGCAATCACCACTTCATCAAAGCCGGCGGCTTTCAGCTCGGCTTCGGTGACGGCGTGATTGAGCTTGAGCGTGACGCCGGTCTTTTGTACATGGTTGCGGAAATAGCGCACGGTCTCGCGGAATTCTTCCTTGCCCGGCACATTCATGGCCATGGTGAACTGGCCACCGATATCGTCAGCCGCTTCAAACAACGTCACCTTGTGGCCGCGTTCAGCCGCGACGGTGGCGCAGGAGAGACCGGCCATGCCACCGCCCACGACAGCAATCTTTTTCGGACGTGAAGTCTTCACATACACAAGCTCGGTTTCATAACCGGCCTGCGGATTCACGAGGCAGGTAGCGCGCTGGTAGGAGAAGGTCTGGTCCAGACAGCCCTGGTTACAGGCGATACAGGTATTGATTTCTTCGGCCTTGCCAGTGGCAGCCTTGTTCACGAAATGCGCATCGGCCAGCAGCGGACGTGCCATGGAAATGAGGTCGGCATCACCGGAGGCGATGATGTCGTCGCAGTCTTCCGGCACATTGATGCGGTTGGACACCATGACCGGAATTTTCAGTTCTTTCTTCATACGCGCTGTGACTTTGCGGAAAGCGGCTCGCGGTACCGAGGTCACGATGGTGGGCACGCGGGCTTCATGCCAGCCTATGCCGGTATTGAGGATGGTGATGCCGGCCGCTTCCAGGGCCTTGGCAATCTGCACGATTTCATTCCAGTCATTGCCGCCTTCCACGAGATCAATGAGGGAAAGGCGATACATCACGATGAAATTGGGACCGACTTCCTTGCGTACACGCTTCACGATTTCCAGCGGCAGGCGCATGCGGTTTTCCAGGCTGCCGCCCCATTTGTCCGTGCGACGGTTGGTGCGGTTGCAGATGAACTGGTTGAGCATATAGCCCTCGCTGCCCATGATTTCCACGCCGTCGTAACCGGACAGCTTGGCGAGTTTGGCACAGCGGCCGAAATCCTTGATGGTGGAAAGGATTTCGCCTTCCTTCATGGCGCGTGCCTTGAACATGGAAATGGGCGATTTGCCGCTGGAGGCGGAGACCACGAAGGGGTGATAGCCGTAGCGGCCTGAATGCAGAATCTGCATGAGGATCTTGCCGCCTTCGGCATGCACGGCGCTGGTGACGCGACGGTGGTTGATGACATCGCCAATATGATTGAGCGTGCCGCCGAAAGGCAGCAGCCAGCCCTGGCGATTGGGCGAGATGCCGCCGGTGATGAGCAGGCCGGTGCCGCCGCGGGCGCGCTCGGCAAAATAGGCGGCGAGTTTGCCGTAATTGAAGAAACGGTCTTCCAGGCCGGTGTGCATGGAGCCCATGACAATGCGGTTCTTGAGCTGGGTGAAGCCAAGATCAAGCGGCTTCAGCATATTCGGGTAAGTGGCGGTGGCGGACATCGGCTGGCTCCTCGCAAAGTCCTCTTGGGGACGGTAAACTTAACGGCGTTAAGATACGTAGGCAGAAAACAATGTCAAGGCAGAAAGCCTCGCAAAAAGTCGTGACCGGCAAGACTCCTGCAGTGACCGCACCGGCGAAGCCCGCTTATCACCATGGTGATCTGCGGCGCCACGTCATGGATGAGGCCATTGCCATGATGCGGGCCGAGGGCATGGAGTCGTTGAGCCTGCGCAAGCTGGCCGAGCGTGTGGGTGTGTCGCCGGCGGCGCTCTATCACCATTTCAGCGACAAGCAGGCTCTGCTTTGTGCGATTGGCGAAGAGGGCATCACCCAGTTTTCCGGGTTGCTGCGTGATGGCATGGAAGGCGACATGGGGCTGGAGGCGCGCTTCCAGCGTTTCGTCACGCTCTATATCCGTTTTGCCCTGGAAAACCCGGAAATCTACGAGCTGCTCTTCGGGCGCATTACCTGGAAAGGCGAGGGTGAGGCCAGCGAAGCTTTTCGCGTCAAGGCGAGGGCCTCATTCCGTGGTTATGCCGAGGTCGTCACCGGCCTGCAGGGCCAGGGCTTTTTCTCGTCCGAGCTCAATCCCCTGCGTCTGTCCCAGATCATCTGGGGCACGCTGCACGGGCTTTGCCGCATGTATAACGATGGCTTGGCCTTCCGCCCGGACGATGTGGAGGAGATAGGCCAGTATGCGCGCTGGTTGCTGGAGCGACTGCGGCGCGAGAGTGTGATGGCTGGCAAATAGCGGATAAAAAAACGCCCACCATGTGGGTGGGCGTCGCTGATCCAGAGAGGGAAGGAGACAGTGATCTGTCGCCACGAATGCATCAAACCTGGACCGATAGTTCAGCGCAATAACATGCGTGCAGACTGAGGAGGCTTCACGCAAATACGAGCTACTGGGGTTTGTATCTGTGGCATCACCGTCATCTGCAGAAAAAGTCACCTTCATCACGAAGGCGTCTGCAGGAATCAGCTGAGACGTAAATTAGCACAGGCGTTTTGGTGAGGTCCTAAAATTGTCGGACAATTTTAGGGCCTTGCATGGACGGCGGGGCAGGTCTTGGGCAAGAGCCGGAGGAGTTTGGCGCATGCCAATAAAGGGATTCATATACATGACTCCTTGTTGTCTCGAGTCGTCATCCCGGCGAAGACCGGAACCCATAGTGCGGTGAAAAAGTCACTGTCGTGTGGATTCTGGCCTTCGCCGGGATGACGAAAGATTTGGAGGGTCGTCTATAAATCCATAAAAAAAGGCAGCTGGGTGGCTGCCTTTTTTATGAAGCCACGCCGGGGCGCAGCCGTCTTTGTATCAGTGGTGGTGGCCACCGGCGCCGTGTACATGGCCGTGGTCCAGCTCTTCCTGGGAGGCGGC
>JASLCO010000231.1 GCA_030146505.1 Moraxellaceae bacterium | reverse complement strand
ACCAAGGGCAACCGCATGGCGCTGGCCAATATCCGCCAGCGCCTGCTTGCGCATTATGGAGAAACGGCCCGCCTCAGCATGAGTGCGGACAAGGATGTGTTCACCACCCTCGTGTCCTATCCCCTGCCTCAAGGGGGAAGGCCGGTGGCTATACACAAAGAAAAAGAAGAAGTAGAAGAACAGGCTGAAGGAGTATGAGATGAAAGTGCTGATTTGCGACGATGAGGCGCTGGCGCGGGAGCGTCTGGCCCGCTTTCTCAGGGATATGGATGGTTATGAACTGGTCGGTGAGGCCGAAAATGGCGAAGACGCCCTGACCCAGGTGTCGCGCCTGCAGCCCGATGTGGTGTTGCTGGACCTGCGCATGCCGGTGATGGACGGCCTGGCCTGTGCCGAGCGCCTGGCGCAGCTCCCGGAACCGCCCGCCGTGATTTTCTGCACGGCCTATGACGAACACGCCCTGGCCGCTTTCCAGGTGCAGGCCGTGGGCTATCTGCTGAAGCCTGTACGCCGCGAGCAGCTGGCCGAAGCGCTGGAGCGTGCCACACGCGTCAACCGCGCCCAGCTCGAGGCAGTCAAGACCACGGCGGACGAGAGCAAGAACAACGGGCGCAGCCACATCACCGCCAAGACCCATCGCGGCATAGAACTGATTCCCGTGGAAGACGTGCGCTATTTCCTGGCTGACCAGAAATACGTGACGGTGCGCCACGGCAAGGGCGAAGTGCTGATCGACGAAACCCTGAAAGACCTGGAAAACGAATTCGGCATCCGCTTCATCCGCATACACCGCAATGCCCTCCTGGCCCTGCATTATCTGGATGGTCTGGAGCTGGTGGCTCCCGGGCAGTACCAGGTGCGCATCAAGGGCATAGAGGAGCGTCTGGTGGTCAGCCGCCGGCATCTGCCGGACCTGCGCGAGACCATGCAGAAGCTCTGAGAGTCTGTTCACGATCTCTGGATTCGCTGCTTTTGATAAGCCCAAAACCTTGAAAACGTCGTCCCGGCGAAGGCCGGGATTCATAAAACGGTGGAAAAAGCACTGCCGCATGGGTCCCGGCCTTCGCCGGGATGACTGAAATCAAGATCGTGAACAGGCGCTGAGACGGCGCTATGGTCTGCCTGCCGCTGCCGGCAGGCGGATGCGCAGGCATTTGCTAAAGCCGGCGCACTTGCTACAGTCGGCGCGGAGCCGCGCCAGCCCGAGAACAGCGGCAGTCAACCACAGCAGTAAACAATAATAAGGAGCCTTCCATGAAGCGCCTGCTCGCTGCCAGTTCCCTGGCCCTTGCCCTGTCCGGTTGTGCCGTGGCCACGGCCCCCGTCAACGGTTTCCTCTATTCCCATGTCACCGGCCCCGTCGGCATCACCGGCTCGGCCGACAAGCCCACCAAGGTCGGCCGCTCCTATGCCCGCTCCATCTTCGGCCTCTACGCCACGGGCGATGCCAGCATAGAAACCGCGGCCAAGAATGGCGGCATCGTCAAGATCCACCATGTCGACCATGAGACCCAGATCATCCTGGGCGTGATTGCCGACTACACCACCATCGTTTACGGCAACTGAGAGCGGCGCTTCCCCAGCGTCGTCACCACTCCTTCAAACCCCCCTGTATCGCGGTGCAAGCCGGGATGCCGGGGGTTTTGCTTTTGTGGAAATGGGCTCCGGCTCGGGCGACTTTGTTTTGGTCATCGTGCGCTGGCAGTGGCTGTGCCGGCATGACGGCGCAAGTTGTTTTCCCGAACAGATGCATCCTACGTTTATCCGGATTTTTCTTTTCGATCTCTGCCGGTTGGCAAACGGCGCACGGTCTTCTCCAGACTGACGGGGCATTTCCGGTCACTATCGCCGACGCAGGTGGCCGGCGACCGCTTGCCGGAATCCCGCTACACTCGCTTTTTTTCCGAACTGCCCCTCGCCGTGATGACCCATTCTGCCCCGCTTCGCATTGCCACCCGCAAATCCCCGCTGGCCCTCTGGCAGGCCGAGTTCGTGCGCGCCGAACTGCTGCGCCTGCATCCGGGTCTGCAGGTGGAATTGCTCACCTTCACCACGCAGGGCGACAAGATTCTCGACACGCCGCTGGCAAAAATCGGCGGCAAGGGACTCTTTGTGAAGGAACTGGAAGTGGCGCTGCTGGATGGCCGTGCCGATATTGCCGTGCACTCCATGAAGGATGTGCCCATGGAGTTTCCGGAAGGGCTGGGCCTGCTGGCCATCGGCGAGCGTGAAGACCCGCGAGACGCCTTCGTCTCCAATGCCTTTGCCGCGATCGATGTGCTGCCGGCCGGCGCCGTGGTGGGCACGTCCAGCCTGCGCCGCCAGTGCCAGTTGCGGCATCGGCGCCCGGATCTGGTCATCAAGGATTTGCGCGGCAATGTGAATACGCGCCTGGCCAAGCTGGATGCCGGTGAATACGACGCCCTCATCCTGGCCAGCGCCGGCCTCAAGCGCCTGGGTTTCCAGGCGCGCATACGCAGCGGTATCGCACCGGAATTCTCCCTGCCAGCCGTGGGGCAGGGCGCGCTGGGCATAGAGGCGCGCCTGGGTGATGCCCGCATGGCGGCCTTGCTGGCGCCGCTGGATCACGCTGAAACCGCGGCACGGGTGCGCGCCGAGCGCGCCATGAACCGCCGCCTGCAGGGTGGCTGCCAGGTGCCCATTGCCGGCTATGCGGAAATTGCCGGCAATGAACTGCATTTGCGTGCCCTCGTGGGCAGCGTGGACGGCCGTGAAATCATCACCGATGAAATGCGTGGTGCCGTGGACGATGCGGAACAAATCGGCGAAACCCTGGGCGACCGCTTGCTGGCCGCCGGTGCCGGCCGCATCCTGCAGGCCGTCTACGGAAACTGAGACCACCGGCCTGCCTGTATGAGCGGGGGGTTGGAAGAGCACATGTCGTCGCAGCGTTTGCATATCCTCAACACCCGTCCGGCCCATCAGGCGGCCGAGTTGAGCGCTGCCTTGCGCAATGCAGGCCTTGCCGTCAGCGAACTGCCTTTGCTGGAGATCGTGCCGCGTGAACTCGCGCCGGCGGAGCAGCGCCTGCTGCTGGACCTGGATCGCTACGACGGTGTTTTCTTCATCAGCGCCAACGCGGCGCACCGGGGTCTGGACGCGGTGGCCGGCTATTGGCCGCAGTGGCCCTGGCAGCTCAAGGCCTATGCCGTGGGGCATGCCACCGCCGAGTGGCTGGCGGCGGCCGGACTGGATGTGGAAATTCCTGCCGGCCGTGCCGACAGCGAAGGGCTGCTGCAGTTGCCCGCGCTGCAGCAGGTGAAGGACAAGCGTTTCCTGCTCATGCGCGGCGTGGGCGGACGTGAGCTGCTGCGGCACAGCCTGGAGGCACGCGGGGCGCGTGTGGACGTGCTGGAGCTTTACCGGCGCGAATTGCCGGCCGCCGCCGTGCCGCAGTGGCAGGCGCTGGCAGTGGTTCCGGACATTGTCCTGCTCACCAGTCCCGATGCCCTGCGCCATTGGCAGCAGTTGGCCACCGACAAGGCAGTGCATCCACTCTGGCTGGTGGCCAGCGCACGCATGGCGGCGCTGGGCCGGGCCGCCGGCGCACGCGTGTTGCAGGCGCAGGGCGCCGACAAGCTCAGCCTGCTGCATGCGCTGGAGGAAGCCGGTTTGCTGCATTGATAACTGCAGCGCCCTTCATTATTTTGTGAGCCTTGGCACGGCTCGCCGCACAAGGATTTTTCATGACGCCCGAAAAGAAAAACACCGCCACCCGCGTGCCGCTGGTTTCCACGCCGGTACTGGCGATACGTTCGCGGCCCTGGCTGGCCTATGTGCTGGCGCTGGTGGCGATACTGGCCGCGTTCTATGTCTGGAAAATGGCTGCCGATGACAGCGAGAGCCTGGGCCGTGAGCATGAAAAGCTGGCGGCGCTGGAAAGCCGTTTTGCCGAAACACAGCGTGCCCAGCAGCGCCTGAGCGACGATCTCACGCTGCGCGGCCGTCAACTGGATGTGCTCAATGCACAACTGGCGAAATGGGGAGAAACGCTCAACGCCGACCAGCGCCGCGTCTGGCTGCTCAATGAAGCCGACCACTATCTGCGTCTTGCGCAACAGCACCTGCTGCTCACCCGTGACGTGGTGGGCGCCCGCACCCTGCTCGACGTGGCCGACCGCCTGCTGGCCGCGCATGGCGACAACAGGCTGCTGCCCTTGCGCCAGGCCATTGCCCGCGACCGGCTCGCGCTTGCTGCCGCCCTGAACGTGGACGTGGCCGGTGTCTACCTGCGCTTGGGCGCCCTCAGTGAACATGTGGCCGGCCTGCAACTGCCCATCGTGGCCAGCGAGCGCCAGCGCCGCGATACCACAACGCCGCCGCTGGAGGATTCCTCTTCCGGTCTCCTGGCCTCGGGCTGGCAGAAAATCCGTGATCTGGTCACCGTGCGCAAATACGAAGAGCCGCTGAAGCCCTTGCTGCCGGAGTCGGACCGTGCGCTGGTGCGCGAGGCCGTGCGGCTTGATCTGGCGCAGGCGCAACTGGCCCTGCTGCGCGGCGAGCCCGCCATCTACCAGGCCAGTCTGGTGACGGCACGCAACCGGCTGGCCCGTTATTTCCCGCTCCTGCCGAAAACCGAATTCAACAGCCTGCAGCAGGAACTGAATGCACTGGCGGCGCTGGACATCCGTCCGGCCCTGCCTGACCTGGCCGCTTCCATCAAGGCGCTGGACGCCCTCACGGCCGATGGCGCGCAGGCACCCGCCGCATTGTCCGGAAGCCGGCAGTGAAGCGTGGCCTCCTGCTGCTGCTCATCCTGCTTTGTGCGGGCGCCGCGCTGGGTCTGTGGCTGCTGCGTGATCCCGGTTATGTCCTGCTGAGCTGGCGGCTGACCTCGGTGGAAATGAGCCTGTGGGTGGCCGGCCTGGCCTGGTTTGCCAGCCTGCTGGTGGCCGTGGCCGTGATCGATTTCCTCGTTGGCGTGCTGGGTGTGGACAAGCTCTGGGAGCGCTGGACGCGCTCACGCAACCTGGAGCGCAGCGCGCGCGCCTTCCATGAAGGCAGCGTCGCGCTGGAACAGGGTGACTGGCGCCGCGCCGAGCGTCTCCTCTTCAATGCCGCCCGCCTGTCCTCCGAGCCCCTGCCCGCCTATCTTGCCGCCGCCCGCGCCGCCACCCGCGGCCAGGATTTCGAGCGCGCCGAGCAATACCTCGTGCTGGCCGAAGAGCGTGGCAATCGTCTCGCCGTGGGACTGGCCCGGGCCCGCCTGCTGCTGTCCGGCGGGCGCTGGGAGCAGGCCGCGGCCCTACTGCTGCGTCTTTCCGACAAATACCGCAAGGATGACCAGGTGCTGATGTTGCGTGTGGAAGCCCTGACGCGCCTGCAGAAATGGGGTGAGCTCGCGGAAATCCTGCCTGGCCTGCAAAAGCGCCTGGGCAGCGATGATCCGCATTACGAAGCCCTGGAAAAACGCGCCCACCGCGAGGTACTGGCCTGGATTGCCATCACCGGCAGCCGTGCCGACCGTGCCTTTGCCGCGCGCAAACTGCACAAATACTGGGAGGCCCTGCCGCGCCGCCTGCGCAATGACGACGACCTCCTGGCGAGTTATGCCGGCGAACTCCTGCAGGTGGGCGCGGATGACGAAGCCGAAGCGTTGCTGGCCGATGCCCTGCAGCGCGACTGGAGCAATGCGCTGGTCGAAGTCTACGGCCGCACCCGCAGCACCCGCCCCGACCAGGCCCTGGCCCGCGCGCTGGCATGGAAAGACGCGCATCCGCACAACCCGGCCCTCATGCTCGCGCTCGGCCGGCTCTGCCTGCAGAACCGGAACTGGATTGAGGCCCGCCAGTATTTTGAAGCCGCCGTGGAGTTGCGCAAGTCACCTGAAGCCCGTGCCGAACTCCTGCGCCTGCTGTCCCGTCTGGACCACACTGCTTCCAGCCAGTACCTGGCCGGCATGGCCGAACCCCATGCCCCGCACTTGCCCGACCTGCCCCTGCCCTGAATATTCTTTTCCCTGTTCCTGTGGAAACGGCTTCGGCCGCGATACCGTTCTTTATTGAATCAGGGCGCTATCGCGGCTGAAGCTGCCCCCACGGAAAAGAAAAAACCGCGCCCGGACGAGCGGCCCCGCAATTGTGTCTGCGGCTGCTAGTCTCGATGGCGTAGCCAGCGCCATAACAATAAAAAAAGCCGGCAAGGAGCTTGGCATGAGCGAAATTCCCGCAGGTCACGATACCGTCCGTCCCTATGCCATCGAAGTGGAGCCCGGACAAACCTACTGGTGGTGCCGTTGCGGCCGCAGCCAGTCCCAACCCTTTTGCGACGGCTCCCACAAGGGCACGGAATTCACTCCCGTGAAATACGAAAGCCAGGTTACGCGCATCGTCTGGTTCTGCGGCTGCAAACAGAGCGCCAGTGCGCCGCTCTGCGACGGTACCCACAAACAGCTTTGAGCCGCCGCCATTCTTTATCCGGAGGTGCGGCGCCACCTTGCGGAAGCGCCTGATTTTTCGCCAGAAACCCGTGGTTTTTGCCTTGACGCCCAGAAGGGGCGCGGGTTTAATACGCGCCTCGTTTGGCCCGGTAGCTCAGTTGGTAGAGCAGCGGATTGAAAATCCGCGTGTCCCCAGTTCGATTCTGGGCTGGGCCACCATATCAAGGTTTCAGCACATCTCAGGAAGTGCCAGAAGACCAGCAGACAAGCGCCTTTGGGCGCTTTTTTGTTTTCAGGGTGTGCCAGGGCGTTTCTTGGAATCCTGCATTGTGTGTGGGGTAGCTCTCTATCCTCAAAGTGTTTCCCCCAATGCCGTTCACTGATACCGCATGCCGCACGGCAAAGCCGCAGGACAGGCCTTACAAGCTTGCCGATGCTGATGATCAATCCCATGGCAGCAAATGGTGGCGTCTCAAGTACCAGCTTTGCTGGTAAGGAAAAGCTGCTCTCCTTGGCCAGAATTCGACGCCCAACCTCTTCTGGCTGGGCGTTTTCGTTTGCGCAATCCGCGCATTGTCCGAATACATGCCGGTCAGGCCGAGCACAGCAAAGCCCAACCGGCACGGCTCATTTTTTCCCGTGGATAGCACTCCTGCCGACGCTCGGTGCAATGCCTGTCCAGCGCTTGTAGGCCTGGGAAAACGTGGACAGGTCCGCAAAGCCCAGCGCCTCGGCAATGCGGGTGAGGCTCATGTCACCCGCGAGCAATTGCTCCGCCCGCTGGCGCAGGATTGTTGCCTGCAAGCTGCTGAATGAAGTCCCCTCGGTCTGGAGCCTGCGTTTCAGCGTTCGTTCGCTGACATGCAACTTTTCCGCAATGTCGCACAGCGTCAGCAAGCTGCCGGGCGATGCGGCATTGAGAAAATCACGGACGATCATCGTGGTGGTAAGCGTCGTGCGACGCTGGCTGATGAGTTCGGTGCACAGGCGCTCGCACATGGCGGCGGTAACCGGGTTGGCGCGCGGGAGCGCGTGTTCCATTTGCGCAAAGGGAAAACGGAATGCGTTCATCCTGGCGCCGTAACGGATGCGCGCTCCCGATACCTGGTCGGGCAGGGGCAACGACGGATTGACGGGCGCCGGGTATTCCATGTCGAAGGCATCCAGCGCCAGCGTCGTTCCGGTCATGTCGGCGATGACCCGCGAGGTTGCCGCCATGGCCCGCTCCACGACAAAGCGTTGCACTGCGGGCGACAAACCTTCCGGCCTGCCGAAGCAGACAACGGCCTGCCCTTTTTCTCGGTAAAAACCGATTTTCACGAAGGTGTAAGTGAGCGGAAGGAAACGGCTCGCCATCAGCATGGCGTCCTGCAGCGTGGCACTGCTCATCAGGCCGTAACCGAGGATGCCGTAGGTCGTCAGTTGGTAACGCAGCCCGACCGCGAGGCCGGCGCCGGCGGGCTCGGGAATATGGCGCAGCAGGTTGGCGATGACGCCCATTTCTTCCTGCGGCGTCACCACGCTGTTCACGTCGTCAAGGCGGGTGAGGGTCAGGCCGGTTCCAGTCAGAAGCCGGGCGCGCTGCACGGGCAGGCTGTCGCCGAAATCCAGCAGCAGTTGCACGCTGGAGGGCGCGCGCAGGTAATCCTGGAATTCAAACATCGTGGCTTGCCGGATTGGCCCGGATACTAAAGTTCGTGGCCTTGTCTATCATCGCCACCGACGCGGGAGCAAGCCTAGGATGCGCCTGTCATTCACCCGCTACAGGACCAAAGCATGTTCATTTCCGGATTGGCGCCGTTTTCCAGCGTATTGCGACGCCTGGGGACCACGCTTGTTTTCGTGACAAGTGCCGCAAGCTTTTCTTTTGCCCATGCCGACAGCACAGGGAGCCCGACCATGACGTATCAGGACCAGACCGCCTGGCAGGAGATCGAACAGTTCCTGCCCGCCGAATTCCATATTCCCAAGGACCAGCTTCCTCGCGAGGAGTGGTGGCCGTGGCATGGCAACAACATCCATCTCGACACCTACCGCAACCCGCAGGCCCGGATCAAGGTCATCCTCTTCCACGGGGTGGGCACCAACGGCCGCCAGATGTCCATGATCCTGGGCGCGCCACTCGCGCGACGCGGCTATGAAACCATCGCCGTGGACATGCCGGGCTATGGCATGACGCAAGTCGCGAAAGGCGCCACCATCACCTACAACGACTGGGTGCAGGCCGGCAGTGACCTGATCGACGCCGAGCTGGCCCGCGACAACCGCCCCATCGTGCTGTACGGACTGAGCGCGGGCGGCATGGAGACTTACCATGTCGCCGCCAGAAACAGGAAAGTGAAGGCCATCGTCGGCATGACCTTTCTCGACACCAGCAACCAGACGGTGCGCGACACCGTGTCCACCGGCTGGTTCGTGAGCCGCGTGGGCAGCTTCGCGAATCACCTGACGGCAAAGACGCCGCTGGCCTCCCTGCCCATTCCCCTGCGCTGGGTCAGCAAGATGAACACCCTGGTGAACAACGATGATGCCTTGCGGGTGTTCCTCAAGGACAAGACCTCGGCCGGCAATTCGGTGTCGGTCGCTTTCCTGGATTCCTATCTGCACTACACGCCGGATCTGGCGCCCGAAGATTTCGATGTCTGCCCCATCCTGCTGACCCAGCCCGCCAAGGACCGCTGGACGCCGCTGGCGCTGAGCACGCCTTTCCTTGGCCGCATACATAAAGTGCCGGTCAAGACCGTCATGCTGGAAAATGCCGGGCATTACCCGCTGGAACAGCCGGGGCTTGCGCAAATGGTGGATGCCATCGACCGTTTTTATGGCGATGTGATGGGCCAATCCAGGTAAGCCGGGCTTGGCCACAGAGCATCTGCCCCTACCACGGAGGCTCCGTCCTCAGTGTCTCCGCTCCTTCAGCTTCTTCCTGCCCACGCCCTGCAGGTAGTCGTTCATGAACTGCATCACGAGATCGAAGGGCCAGGCGAACTTGCGCTGCCAGAAATGGCCGAAGCGGATGTCGAAAGAGGTGTAGATCAGGTAGCGGCCCTTCTGCACGCCCTTGAGGATGGCGGCAGCGGCCTGTTCGGGCGTCACGGCATGTTTCTGGAAGCGTTTGGTCAGGGCCTGCATTTCCGGATCGTTCTTGTCGATGCCGGCAATCTGTATGGTCTGCACGAGGCCGGTATCCACGCCGCCGGGACAGACCAGGTGTACCTTGATGCCGTAGCGCCTGAGGTCGTAGCGCAGCACCTCGGAAATGCCGCGCAGGCCGAATTTGCTGGCGCTGTAGGCCGCGTGCCAGGGCAGGCCGAAGAGACCGGCCGCCGAGGACACATTCACCAGATGGCCGCCCCGGCCGCTCTGCATCATGGCCGGCACCAGGCTGTCCATGACGTGGATGGGGCCCATGAGGTTGACCTCCACGCATTGCCGCCAGTGTTTGAGCTCCAGCTGGTCGATGCGGCCCCAGATGGAAATGCCGGCGATATTCATCACCACATCGGGCGCGCCGGCGCTCAGCAGGATGCTGTCGGCAAAGCTTTTCACGGCGGCGTGGTCGGCAATGTCCAGCGCCCGTGCCGCGCCGACACGTCCTCCCTGGCTGCGGATTTGCGCCACCACGGCGTCCAGTGCGTCGGCATTGATGTCGGTGAGGAAAAGCTCGGCGCCCTGGGCGGCGGCGGCCAGCGCGGTGGCGCGGCCTATGCCGCTGGCGGCGCCGGTGATGAAGCATTTCTTGTCCTTGAGGTGGCGCATGATGGGCGGCTCCGGCTGTGGCTTGCCTGCATGGTGGTGGCCGTACCGGCCAGCGCCTAGCCTCCAAAGCGGCCAGCTCCTGTGCCAAAACCGGCCATGCCATTGCCTGCCGGGCCTGATATGCCACCATGGCGCTTCCTTTCCTGCTGCCCGGTGGACGGCATGCCTGAACCTTCTCCTGTCGGGGCCCTGGCCTGGGTGTCCGCACGCCATCTGCAGCACATGGTGGCGCGGGGCGAGGCGGCGGGACTGGCCATGGCGCCCTTGCTGGCCGATGCCGGCATCAGTGCGGCGCAACTGGCGGACCCGGACGGCCTGTTGCCCATGTCGGCCATCGAGGCCCTGCTGGCGGCATTGTCGCAGCGCCATGCCGACCCGCTGGTGGGCTTGCACCTGGCCAGCGACATCCAGCCGGCCACCTTCGGCGTGCTGGGTTACATCATGCAGGCCAGCGCTACCCTGGGCGAGGCGCTCGAGGTGCTGGTGCGCTACAACGGCCTGCTCAGCAATATCGGCCATACCTCGCTGCGTTTCGGGCCGGGCACGGTGGCGGTGGTGTGGGAGTGCCGGGCGGGCGGCGAGGCCTTCCGGCGCCAGGCCACGGATTACGTGACCGGTATTTTCGTGGTGCTGGCGCGCCTGCTGCTGGGGGAGAAGTCCGCGTGGCTGCGTGCCGTGCATCTGGCGCATGGCCGTCCTGCCGAGGCAGCGCGGGTGCGTGAATATTCGGATTTCTTCCAGGTGCCGGTGTATTTCGGCCATGGCGACTCGGCTGTCGTGCTCGCCTCGGAGGCACTGAGGTTCCGGCTGCCGCATGGCGATGCCGTGCTCAAGGAACTGATGGAGGCGCGTGCCCTGCAACTGCTGCGGCAGCGCAGCCGTGAACACACACTGGTGGATGCGGTGAAGCACCTGCTGGCGGTGATGCTGCTTGATGGCGTGCCCAGCCGGCAGGCGGTGGCGGCGCAGCTCGGCATGAGCGAGCGCAGCCTGCACCGTCACCTGCTGGCGCAGGGCACGAGCTGGCGCGGCCTGCTCAACGGCCTGCGCCGCGACCTTTGCCTCAGGCGTCTGGGCGACAGCCCGGTCACGGCCGGTGAAATGGCCGCCGTGCTGGGCTTCAGCACGCACCAGGCTTTTCTGCGCTGGTTTCGTCAGGAAACCGGCATGACGCCCGGCGAATACCGGCGCCAGCATCTCCCCGGAAAACCCGCACTGCAGGAGGATATATCGTGAAAGAACTGATGCCCGAGCAGGGCTGGATGCAGACCGCTTCCCGCCGCCTGGCCGTGCCGGCACCGGCACAACGTGGCCTCTTGTTCCGCGGCATGTCGGGCCTGACATCGCTGTTCGGGCGTGCCGAAATACCGGACGTCCTGACCGTGCTGCATCTCAATCCGCGCCTGTTCTGGGCCTGGCTGTTCTTTGCCTCGCGCCTCATGCCCTTCGGTCGCCTGCCGCCGCAGGAGCGGGAAAAAATCATCCTGCGCACCGGCTGGAACTGCCGCAGCCGTTATGAGTGGGGCCAGCATGTCGAGATTGCGCTGGGGGTGGGCGTGTCCGATGAAGACATACGGCGCGTGGCGGAAGGGCCCGCGGCCTGGACGGTGCCACGCGAGCGCGCGCTGATGCTGGCCTGCGACGAAGTGCATCGCGACAAATGCATTGCCGAGGCGACCTGGCAGCTGCTGGCCGCGCACTACAGCGAAAAGCTGCTGATAGAAATCGTCATGCTCATCGGCCACTACGAAATGATCGCCGGCTTCCTCAACAGTGCCGGCGTCCGGCTGGAGCCGGCCATGGAAGAAAACCTGCAGGCCTTCCATCGCCGCCTCGGTGCCTGATCGCCGGCTTGCCAAGCCGGGTGGCAATCTGTTTTCCTCCCGGCTTTGCGGCGGGCCTCTTCCCGCCCGCCTTTGAATCAGGGAGTGCCGGCAGGCACGAGGTTGCGATGTCCAGATATTCCATTACCTGCGCTGGCATGAGCGAGCGCGATGTGGCGCTGATCAGGTCGCTGGTCGGCATTGTCGGCAAGACCCAGGAGGTCGAATGGGTGTACAGCGAGGCACCCGAGGCCGATGTGGTCATCATAGACACCGACACCCACCGCCCCGGCGCCCTCACGGTCAGGCCGCGGGCCATCGTGGCCTATGCCTCGCCGGACAAGACCCTCATCCCCAATACCTTTGCCCTCGGCAAGCCGGCACGGGCGCGTGATCTCATGGACGTGCTGGCCAGCATCCACGGCAGCCTTGCCGGCTGAACAGGCGGCCGCTGCCTGTGACGGGCCAGCCGCTGCGAATGCGCAGGCTGTCACAGAGTGAAAAAACATGACAAAAAATGTCATGTTTCCGGTAGCCAAGCCGGGCAGGCTCCCTACAATCGACCACATTGTTCCTGAGGTTGATTGCCATGTTCCGTTTCCCCGCCCTCATTGCCCTGTCTGCGCTGGCCCTGCTGCTCACCGCCTGTGGTGGCGACAAGAAAGAGGCAGTGCCCGTCAGTGGCCCGGCCGCGCCGGTGATCAAGGACGGCAGCCTCATGGAGCCGGGCAAGCCGCAGATCGCTTCCCTGCCCACCCGGGCCGTCCCCGGCGTGCAAGCTGTCACCTGGAATATGTACTGGGGAGAAAACGGCCGGCACTGGGCGGTGTATGTGAACGGCAAGGAAGTACAGTCCGGCGACCTCGCCCTGGAGACGCCCAAGCAGCAGCAGGCCACGGTGGATGTGCCCATGGAAGAGCCCGGCACCTATGAAATCAAGGTCGCGCTTTGCAACGACCATGGCTGCTCGGAAAGCGAACCGGCTGAAATGGCGGTCAGCGCCGGCTGAAGCCTTCGTGCTTGAAAAGAAAAAGCCCGCATCTGCGGGCTTTTTCTTTGGTATTGATCAACGGCGTTGGCCCGGATGTCAGTCTTGCGTGGTTTTGCGTTCATACACGACGAAACTGTAATCCAGGGCGGCGGGCTCGTAGTGATGGTCCTGTCGCGCCACTTCCTGCCAGCCGGATTTTTCCCAGGCGGGAAAAAAGGCATCGCCTTCCACGCGTTTTTTCACTTCCGTGAGATAGAGCCGGTCAGCGCGGGGCAGGGCCTGGCTGTAGATCTGCGCGCCGCCTATCACCACGATTTCATCCTGGCCGTTGATGTGGGCGACGGCCTCGGCCAGCGCGATGGCTTCGTCCAGCGAATGCACCACGCGCACACCTTCCGGTGCCGTGAAACCTGCATTGCGGGTGATGATGATATTGCTGCGGTTGGGCAACGGCCGGCCCAATGAATCGAAGGTGGTGCGCCCCATGATGATGGCCTTGCCCGAGGTCACGGCCTTGAAGTACTTGAGGTCTTCCGGCAGATACCAGGGCAGCTTGTTGTCCACGCCTATGCAGCCGTTTTCGGCGACGGCGGCGATGAGCGCGAGGCGGATTTTTTTTTCGGTCATTCTGTGCGTCATCAGGAAAACGGAATAACGTAGGAGCGGCTGCAGGCCCCCACCCGGTGGGCGTTGGGGGGGGGCGCAGGTTAGAGGCCGGAGGCGC
>JASLCO010000398.1 GCA_030146505.1 Moraxellaceae bacterium | reverse complement strand
GCGAAAGCGGTGGCAGCGGTCTCAATGCCGGCAGCTATGTCCATTCAGTGAGTGGTGGCAGTGCCAGCAATTACGACATCAGCTATGTCGACGGTGCACTGGCCATCAATAAAGCCAATGTCACCCTCACCGCCAACAGCAATACAGTGACCTATAACGCCCAGACACAGAGTGTTGCCGGCTTTACGGCGACGGGTCTGGTGAACGGTGAAACCGTCAGCGTGCTGACGGGTGTCACCGAAAGTGGTGGTAGCGGCATCAATGCGGCTAGCTATGTGCACACGCTCAGTGGCAGTGACAGCAATTACAACCTTAGCTTCGTGGATGGTGCACTGACCATCAGCAAGGCGGCCTTGACCGTGACGGCCGGCAGCGACAGCAAGACCTACGACGGTCTGGCTTACAGTGCTGGCAATGGCGTTTCATATGGCGGTTTTGTCGGCAATGAAGACAGCAGCGTGCTGTCCGGTAGCCTGAGTTATGGCGGCAGTGCACAAGGTGCCGTTAATGCAGGCAGCTATACGATTACGGCCAGCGGCCTCAGTGCTGGCAACTATGTGATCAGCTATGTCGATGGCAGCCTGGATATCAGCAAGGCCAATGCCACGGTTACGGCAAACAGTTCCAGCACGACTTACAACGGTCAGATGCAGGACGTTACGGGTTATACCGTCAGCGGGCTCGTGAATAACGAGAGTGCCAGTGTGCTGGACAGCATCATGGAAAGCGGTGGATCTGGCACCAATGCAGATAGCTATACCCATTCCGTCAGTGGCAATGACAATAATTACAATCTCTCTTTCGTGGACGGGACGCTGATCATCAACAAAGCCAGTGCCACGGTGACAGCGAACAGCAGTACTTCCATCTATAACGGGCAAACGCAAAGCATCACGGGTTATACCGTGGCAGGCCTTGTGAACAATGAAAGCACCAGCGTGCTGGATAGCATCAGCGAAAGTGGTGGCAGTGGCAGTAATGCAGGCAGCTATGCCCATAGCGTCAACGGCAATGACAATAACTACGCACTGACCTTTGTGGATGGCGCACTGACCATAGAAAAGGCCAGTGCAACGGTGACGGCCAATAGTGCGACCACGACTTACAACGGCCAGGCGCAAAGTGTGACGGGTTATACCGTCAGCGGTCTCGTGAACAACGAGAGCGCCAGTGTGTTGGACAATGTGGTCGAAGGCGGCGGCAGTGGACGCAATGCCGACACCTATGTGCATTCTGCGAGTGGTAGCGACAACAATTACAGCCTGACCTTTGTCGATGGTGCGCTGACCATCAACAAGGCGGCCCTGAGCATCAGCACTGCTGATGTCACCAAAACCTATGACGGTACCGATGCGGCCAGTGGTAGTGCCGTGCTTGCCGGCAATACGCAGTTGTTTGGTACGGACAGCCTGAGTGGTGGAGCTTTCGCATTTGCGGATGAAAATGCAGGCAGTGGCAAGACGGTGCTGGTTTCCGGTTTCACCGTGAATGACGGAAATGGTGGTGGTAATTACGATGTCACCTACCTCAGCAATACCACCAGCAACATCAACAAGGCCGCTGCCACCGTGACGGCGAACAGCAGCACGGTAACGTATAACGGCCAGAGCCAGAGCGTGACGGGCTACAGCGTCAGCGGTCTCGTCAACAACGAGAGCGCCAGCGTGCTGGACAGTGTGGGCGAGAGTGGTGGGGCTGGTAGCAATGCTGGCAACTATATCCACACGCTCAGTGGCAGTGACAATAACTACGATCTTACTTTTGTTGATGGCGCTCTCACCATCAACAAGGCCGCGTTGACGGTGACGGCCAACAACGCCAGCAAGACCTATGACGGTAATGGCTACTACGGCGGTAATGGCGTCAGCTACAGCGGCTTTGTTGGCAGCGATGACAGCAGTGTGTTGGGGGGTGTTCTGGCTTATGGCGGCAGCGCACAGGGCGCCATTGGCATGGGGAATTACATTCTTGGTGTCACGGGGCTGAACAGTGGCAATTACAACATCAGCTATGCCGATGGTGTGCTGCGTATCATGTCCCCGCAGTTGCCCGTCTTGCCTGCGCTCATGCCGGCCTATGCCGGAGCACGCACTACGCAAGAGGAAAAACTGCCTTCGTTCTGGCTGCCTTCCGATACCTTTGTGCTGGAAGTGATAGGCGAGGGCATACGCCTCGTGACCGTGCCGGCTGAGGTATCAGTTGCAGATGCGTCTCCCGCTCTTTCGGCTACTTCTCCTGTCGATCAGGCCCCTGTCATTCATACATCCTCGCTTCAGGATTTCCTGCCCGCGCCCGGCACTGTGCTCTTTTCCAGCAACAGCCCCGTCCTGGATGAGGAAGAGACTCGTCGCTTGCTCAAGGCGCTGGCTGAAAGGCTGAAGGCAAATCCCCAGGAAAAGGTGCGTCTTGTCGGCCATACCGACAACACTGGCAGTGAGCGCCACAACAACGTGCTTTCGCAGCAACGTGCCGCAGAAGTCGAGCATGTATTGCACGAACTGGGTGTTCCGTCATCGCAGATTGACGTCACTGGCGACAGCTTCATGAAGCCATTGGACAGCAATGACAGCCCGCAGGGCCGTGCCCGTAACCGTCGCGTGGATTTTGAGCTGCCTTGAGCGATCAGCCCCGGTCTTCCTGTCATGGCGGGTCGCGGAGTGAGTTTTTCCAGATGGAATTTTTCGGGAATTTCTTGTGATGAAGGATGTTGCGTTTCGTATTGTTGTTCTGACTCTGATGGTCGGTGGT
>JASLCO010000403.1 GCA_030146505.1 Moraxellaceae bacterium | reverse complement strand
CCCCCAAGTCCAAAGTGCCGAGCCTGGGGCCGGATGCCAGCCTGGAAGAGCGTATCAACTACGTGCTTTTCAACGAGATCAACCCCGGTCTTGCTGCCCACAACGGCAACGTCAGCCTGCTGGAAGTTTACGACGACGAAGAAAACGGCCTCACTGCCATCCTCAAGTTCGGCGGCGGCTGCCAGGGCTGCTCTGCCGTGGACATGACGCTGAAGCAGGGAGTGGAAACCACGCTCAAGGCGCAGATTCCCGAATTGCAGCGCGTGACGGACCAGACCGACCATACGGTGCGGGACAACGCTTATTACAAGTGACTACCGTGGTGGTCATTCCTTGCGCAAATACTGTCTTGCTCCCATGAAAAACCCGCCAATTGGCGGGTTTTTAGTTTTCACGCTTCTCTTTCGGGATAGCCTGGGCTGAGGGGCAAGGCGCCGAAGCCCAACCTACGCCGTTGCGTGGACTAGTTCTCAATCACAAAGGTCGTACTTTCCTGCCATTCATTGGCGCTCCAAGGTGCATAGGCATTGCTTTTGCGCCAGCCAGGCGAGCAGATAAGCCATATGGTGACATGCGGGAATTCGGGGGAAATACTGTCTAGCATGCCTTTCCACCATTGGGGAGGCCTCACGGTGATATGAGCATTTTCGCCGTTTGGAAGTGTGGCTGCTGCCGGGTAGCAGGCTACATTCAAAACAAGCAATTTTCCTGCGCAGGAAAACATGTCACGAAGAACATTGGGAATGTCGGCAATGAAGATATGCTCAAGTACATCAAATGAAATTACGCAATCAACGCGCTGGCGCTCGTCAATATTCCGGGCGGGCTCATAGCGATAAGCATTTTCCAACTCAAAGAAATCTTTGGCAGACAGATTGGATGTCACATCAAAGCCTGGGGTTGTCCAGTCAGAGCCACCGCATCCGTAGTCTAGGATGGATGTAATGGCGTATTGCTTCAGAAAGGGCTTGATCTGTTCCCGGTAGGGCCTTAACTCAAAGTCTGAAAATACATTGTCGATATGCTTGCCATCGGTACGCTGGTAGCCGATGTCGGCCATTTGGCCGTAGAGCTCAATGAGCTGGAGCCCTTTTTTACTGAAAGCAACTTCTTTTTTCATGGCGATACCCTGGAGCCTTATTCTTGCGTGAATTGACCGAGTGATTCTCTCAATGCCAGGAAAACCGGCTCCCATTCCTTGAATTTCTGGGCCCGGAACAGGCGGGCCTTGGGATAGAAAGGCGTTTTTTCCCGGAAGCCCCAGCACCAGAAGGTACCTATTCCAACGGGCGTTGTAATCCAGGTGGGAGCGTCAATGGCTGCCGCCAGGTGGGCAGTGGTATTGGTGGTGGTGATGATCAGGTCCAGGGCCGCCATTTGCGCGGCCAAGCCATCCAGGTCATTAAAGCAGTCAATATCAGCGTCTTCATGGATATTGACCCCAAGGTTTTCGCGCATATGGCGCAAATCATCCGCAATATCCCCATATTGCAGGTTGATGAACTGGCAGGCCGGGTTCTCCAGTATCAGTCTCCAGAGCGAGAGGGCGGCAGCCCGCTGTTCGCCAAGCATGCCCTCGCGGGTGCTTTTCCATGATATGCCTACCAGTTTTTTCCCAGGAAATAGTTGCTGGTATTTTTCGCGAATGGCAGTGCTGCGTAGCGTATCAGGCTTCAGATAGCCTTTTTTCCACCCCAGGGAATCACGGGCATGGTAGCCGCAGTCCCCTGCATGAATGAAGAAGTCATGGTCGCTGGCGGGTATGCCTGGGGCATCGTCATGGCGAATGAAATGGATGTCTGGATATGAGCGCTTAAACAGAGGATGCAATCTGTTGTCGCACACCACGGTGAGTCTTTTCGAGAAATCCTTCATCCGGGGATAGAAGCTGCTGAGCAGTATTTCATCACCAACCCCTTGTTCCCGGAGTATCAACAGGGAGGCTAGTGGCTTTTTTTCATCCCATGGGGTGATTTTGACTTCATATTGTGAGGCTGGGCAACGCTCTGATTCAGCCCGCTTTTTGTAAAGCCTGAATCCGTTTTCATAATCCTCATCACATAACAGGAAGTAAGCGTAATCGTGGATGATTTCCGGATTTTCCGGGTGTAGCTGCAGGGCATCCTGAAAGCTGGTCCTGGCGCCTTCTATGTCATTGAGTTTCAACAGGAGTGATGTCAGGTTGAGGTAGAGAAGGACAGAGCCTGACTTCAGTGCTGTTGCCTTTTTCAGCTCGGCAAGTGCTTTTTCCTCATCGCCAAAACTGGAGTGACAGGCTGCGATATTTGAATGAAGTCGGCTTTTGTCAATTTCCGGCGCGTCAAGCAAGGCATTGAAGATAGCAAGCGCCTCTTCACATTTTCCAAGATTACTTAGAACAATTGCATGCCGCTCCCGCAATATGGCTGACTGCTGGTAAATCGACGTAGGGATGGCCTTCACTACCTTGAGTGCATTTTCAAATTCGTCAAGGTCAATCAGCATGTTGATGAAGTTCTGGTAGGCCACACTATACGTTGGGCAGATGCGGATGGCCTGCTGGAATGCCTGTACCGCCTGAGTGTGGCTTTTGGCCTGTATCAGTGTGTTGGCCTTGCCCACCAGAAGAATGGCTTGCTGGAGCACAGCAGGAGACATATTCATTGCCATCACCCGTTTCTTATTGGATTTTTTATGAGTGCTTGTCTGCCCCATGAATCCGGCGCAGGCCAGGAATCCCGGCGACGGTGATTCTTTCACTGCCTCATGGGTTCCGGCCTTCGCCGGAACGACGGCCCTGATAAAGGGCTTTCGTCATCCCGGGGTCCAGTGACTTTTAATCTTTGATTTCCCTTTTCCCTCTTGTACGCAGTTTCTGGCCCCTGGCCTCTTTGCCGGGGTGACAAGCGTTACGAGTCATTGAGGTGGCTTATGTCTGGCGCTGGCGCTTGGGCAACACGTCTTTCAGCTTGTCATGCATCTGCTTGACGGCTTTTTCCGTGGTTTCCCAGTCAATGCAGCCATCGGTCACGGATTTTCCGTATTCCAGTTGCGAGAGGTCCTTGGGTATGTCCTGGCGGCCGAACTTGAGGTGCGACTCCACCATCATGCCGACGATGGAGGTGTTGCCTTCCAGTATCTGGTTGCTCACGTTATCCATCACCAGAGGCTGCAGCCCGGGGTCCTTGTTGGAATTGGCGTGCGAGGCGTCGATCATGATGTTGTGCGAGACCTTGGCCTTGTCCAGTTCGCGTTCAGCAAGTGCGACCGAGACCGAATCGTAATTCGGCTTGCCGTCGCCGCCGCGCAGCACGACATGACCGTACTTGTTGCCGGTAGTGTTGATGATGGCCACCTTGCCCTCGGCATTGATGCCGAGAAAGCTGTGGGGATTGGCCATGGAAAGCAGGGCGTTGGTGGCCACTTTCAGGCCGCCATCGGTACCATTTTTGAAGCCGACGGGCGAAGAAAGCCCGGAGGACATTTCACGGTGGGTCTGAGATTCCGTGGTTCGTGCACCGATGGCCGACCAGGCAATGAGGTCGTGCATGTACTGCGGCGAGTTCGGATCCAGTGCTTCGGTGGCACACGGCAACCCCATTTCGTTCAGCTCCAGCAGCAGCTTGCGGCCGATGTGCAGGCCATCCTGGATGTTGAAGCTGTCGTTCATGTAAGGGTCGTTGATGAGGCCTTTCCAGCCCACGGTGGTGCGTGGCTTTTCAAAGTATACGCGCATGACCAGATAGAGGGTGTCGGCCACCTCATTGGCCAGCTTTTTCAGGCGCTCTGCATAATCCTTGGCGGCCTTTACATCATGGATGGAGCAGGGGCCTATCACCAGGAAGAGGCGGTGGTCACGGCCATCCAGGATGTTGCGTATGGTCTCGCGACCTTCCAGCACGGTTTCGCGGGCGGCATCGGAGAGCGGCAGCTCGCGCTTGAGCTCGGCTGGCGTGATGAGGACTTCGGTCGAGCGTACGTTGACGTCTTCGATACGGGTTTCAGCCATTACAAACACCTATTGGCAATTGGCAATATTCAGGCGCAAAGGCGCGAAAG
The DNA here is from genome assembly GCA_030146505.1 of Moraxellaceae bacterium. Lineage (GTDB taxonomy): Bacteria > Pseudomonadota > Gammaproteobacteria > Pseudomonadales > Moraxellaceae > UBA2031. The sequence continues at coordinate 3,728 of JASLCO010000403.1, read as the reverse complement.
TGGTCGATTCTATTGAAAAAGCCCTGGCCTTTCACGGGGGCTTGCACGGAGTTTTTCATAGGCGGCGGCAATGGACCGGGAGGCTTTCAGAAAAACATGAACTTGATGCTGAGCAGGGCCAGCGTGATCCCGAGGATGGGGCGTATCACATCCTCACGCAGGCGCGAGGAAAGCAGGGTACCCACAATGATGGCGGGAATGGAGCCGGTAAGCAGGTGCAGCAGCAGGCTGTTGTCCACATTGCCCATCTGCATGTGGCCAAGGCCCGCCACCAGTGTCAGCAGCACGGCATGGGTGACATCGGTACCTATGATCTGGATGGTGGAAAGGCGGGGATAGAGGCTGAGCAGGACTACAACGCCAAAGGCACCGGCACCCACGGATGACAGCGTGACCAGAACACCCAGTGCCAGCCCCATCAGCACCGTGAAGGTCGTGGTGTGGCGGTCTATCAACTGGCGCAGATGGTTTTGCAGGGGGCTGGCATCGTGCAGGCGCTGCAACTGCTTGCGGAAGACCAGCGAGGCAGCGGTGAGCAGGAGCATGAAGCCCAGGGCCACGGTCAGTACGTGCTTGTATTCGTTGGCGTTGCCGAAAAAGGTCCTGAGGGCCCAGAGCGTGAGCAGGGCGGCCGGAAGGCTGCCGACTGACAGCCAGCGTACGATGGACCAGTTGATATTGCGCTTGAAGGCATGGACGAGGGCGCCGCCGGATTTGGTGACGGAGGCGTAAAGCAGGTCGGTGCCGATGGCGATTGGCAGCGGAACCCCCATCATGCTCAGCAGCGGCGTCATCAGCGATCCGCCACCCACGCCGGTCACCCCTACGCAGAAGCCGACCAGGGCGCCTGCCAGAATGAAATGCCAACCCTCTGCCACAGTGCTTGCTCTCCGCCTGAAAAGTGCCCTTGCCATTTGCATTGCGCATGCTTGGCAAGCCGAAAGGCGGTGGACTATGCTTCAAAACGCTATTTTCTGAAAGTCTTATAGCCAAATGGTCGGAAGCCCCGGCCTTATGGGCTGATGTGACGGGCCGGACCGGAGGCCGATATGAAGCTGCAGCAACTGCGTTATATCTGGGAGGTTGCCCATCATGACCTCAATGTCTCCCTCACGGCCCAGAGCCTCTATACCTCGCAGCCCGGTATCAGCAAGCAGATCCGCTTGCTGGAAGACGAACTGGGCGTGGAGATTTTTTCCCGCAGCGGCAAGCACCTGACCCGCGTGACCCCGGCGGGCCAGGCCATTCTGGCGATTGCTGGCGAAATCCTGCGCAAGACGGAAAGCATTCGCCAGGTCGCGCTGGAATACACCGACCAGAAGCGTGGCCATCTTTCCATCGCCACCACGCATACCCAGGCACGCTATCGCCTGCCGGCCGTGATCGAGCGCTTTACCAAACAGTATCCGGATGTGGCCCTGCACATGCACCAGGGCACGCCGCAGCAGATTGCCGAGATGGCTTCCGACGGCAGCGTGGACTTCGCCATTGCCACCGAAGGCATGGAGCATTTTTCCGATCTCATCATGCTGCCCTGCTACCACTGGAACCGTTCCGTGGTGGTGCCCAGGAATCACCCCCTGGCCATACGCAGCAAGATCACGCTGGAAGATGTGGCCCAGTTTCCGCTGGTGACCTATGTCTTCGGTTTCACCGGACGCTCCAAGCTGGACGAGGCTTTCAAGGCCCGCGGCCTCACGCCGCGCGTGGTGTTCACGGCCACGGATGCCGACGTCATCAAGACCTATGTGCGCCTTGGCATAGGCATAGGCATCATTGCCCACATGGCATTCGAGCCGGAGGTGGACAAGGAACTCGTCGCCATTGATGCCAGCCATCTTTTCGAGCCCAGTACCACACGGATAGGCTTTCGCAAGGGCACCTTCATGCGCGGCTTCATGTACGATTTCGTGAAGACCTTTGCCCCGCACCTCACGCGCGAGCGCATGGACGAAGCGGTGCAGGCCTATTCCCGTGGCGAACTGGACAAGGTTTTCGAGGGCGTCGAGCTTCCGTCCTTCTGAGGGGAGGCGTTACCATGGCGGCCCGCCGGAACTCGTGCCGGTGCCTTCTTCCGCTGTTTTTGCGAGCCTGCCATGCCTCTTGACCTCTATTCCGGAAAAATCCCTGCCCAACTGGCCGAGCTGAACGCCAGGCTGGAGGGGCGGTCTGCTCGCGAAATCCTGGAAGCGGCGTTTGCCATGGCGCCTGACCACATCATAGTCACCAGTAATTTCCGCCCTTATGAAGCCGTCATCCTGCACATGGCACTGGCCTTCAAGCCCGACATGCCGGTGCTGTGGGTGGACCATGGCACCAACCTTCCCGAGACCTACCGTTTTGCCGAAGCTTGCCGCAGCCAGCTTGGTCTGAACCTCAAGGCCTATTTGCCGCGCATGAGCTCGGCCCACTGGCTGGCCCTCAATGGCGAATCCATTCCCATGCCCGATGAAGTGGAGCGGGTGGAGTCCTTCAGCCAGATCATGAAGCTGGAGCCCTTCGAGCGCGGCATGCGCGAACTGGCGCCCAAGGTCTGGATCACCGCCCTGCGCCGTGAACAGAGCGCCCAGCGCGGCGCCTCGCTGGCGCCCCTGATGTGGGACGAAAAATTCGGCTGCATCAAGGTCAATCCCTTGCTGGACTGGAACAGTCAGATGCTGGAAGCCTATGTGCAGGAGCACGGCTTGCCCAATGAGCGTGCCTACTACGATCCCGCCAAGGGTGGCGAATCGCATGAGTGCGGCTTGCACGCGCCGCTGACCACCATTCCTTCCTGATTCCGGCAGTGGCCCGTCTGCATTGCGCAGCGCGGGTCAAATCGCTAGAGTGCCGCCTCCTTCATGGTCCCGTTTTTTTAACTGTCCGGTTTTGTTTGGGGGTGTTGTCGTGGAAATTGTCTGTCTTGATCTGGAAGGCGTACTGGTTCCGGAGATATGGATCAATTTTGCCAAGCGCACCGGTATCAAGGAGCTTGAGGCCACCACGCGCGACATTCCTGATTACGATGTACTGATGCGCCAGCGCCTGCGCATCCTGGACGAGCACAAGCTGGGTCTCAAGGATATCCAGGCCGTGATCGCCGACATGGGCCCGTTGCCCGGCGCCAGGGAATTCGTGGAATGGGTACGCGAGCATTTCCAGCTCATCATCCTTTCCGACACTTTCTACGAGTTTGCCCACCCTCTCATGCGCCAACTGGGCTGGCCCACCATCATGTGCCACAAGCTGGAAGCCGACGAAGCAGGCCGTATCACGAATTACGTGCTGCGCCAGCCGGACCAGAAGCGTGCTGCCGTCAAGGCACTGCATGGCTTGAATTACCGCGTCATCGCTGCGGGTGATTCCTACAACGACACCAATATGCTGGGCGAGGCCGACAAGGGTATTCTGTTTGATGCACCGGAAAATGTGATCCGCGAATTCCCGCAGTTTCCGGTGACACGCAATTATGAAGAATTGAAAGCAGAAATCCGCAAAGGTTCACAGCGCAAGATTCCCTGAGCCGTTATTCCCGAACAAAAGCCCGCTGTATGTGGGCTTTTGCTTTTCTCATGCCATGCCGTGGCAGGTGCGAATGAATTCGCACCTGCAGACACGCTTCCTCAAGCACCAGACGCTTTGCCCATTTCCTCCAGCGCCTGCATCAGCGCACCAATCTTGTCGAAGCACTCCTGATATTCGGCCTCGCAATCCGAGTCAGCCACGATACCGCCGCCTGCCCAAGCGTG
>JASLCO010000191.1 GCA_030146505.1 Moraxellaceae bacterium | reverse complement strand
AGGCGGCCGATTTCTTCTTCGATATTGAGCCCGGTGCCCGAACCCACCAGCTTCAGGCCTTCGATCTTGGCTTCAAGCTCGGCAATGGGCTGTTCAAAATCCAGGTAATTGGGATTCATGGTTTCCATCCGCTTCCGGGCCTGACCATGCCGGTCAGGCGGGGATTGATCGTACACGAGAGAACACACCGGCCAGCGTGAACCGGCTCCCGCAAATGGCGCCAAGTCTACCTGTCCGGGCAGTCATGGCAAACCGGCGGTCAGGCTGATTGGCAAGCAGTTGTTGCAAGCAGCAAGGGCCCTGGCGCAACTGATGACAGGCCCTAATACAAGACCTCCACCGCCTCCGTACCGTACTGCTGGCGCAAGCGCTTGAGCAATTCGTCCGTAGCCTGCACCTTCCAGCCATCGCCCAAGCGCAGCAGGGCCTCGGCTTCGCTGCTGCGGTAACGCAGGCGTATGGGGCAACCACCGCCATTGGCGCGATGCGCCCCCAGCAACTGCTGCAGCTCCTGCGAGAACCGCGGGCCCAGCCGGGTCGCCTCCACCCTGAGCTCCAGACCGCGCGAACGTGCGGCACGAGCCTCGGCCAGGCTCATGACCTTGCGTACGGACATTTTCAGGCCGCCATTGAAGTCATCGTGACTGACTTCGCCCTCGATGACCACCACCGTGTCCTTGGTCAGCAGATGCTTGAACTGCTCATAGCTTTCGCCGAAGAGGCCGGCCTCGATGCGCCCGGTACGGTCATCCAGCAGGACAAAGGCGCGTGAACCGCGCGCACCCTTCATGATGCGCGTGGACAGCACCAGCCCGGCCACCGTGGTCGTGACACCACGGCGCGTAGGCTGCAGATCGGAAAGCCGCTGCTCGACAAAGCGCGTGAGCTCGCTTTCATACTGGTCAATGGGATGGCCGGTGAGATAAAGCCCCAGTGTTTCCTTTTCCGCCATCAGGCGTTCATCGTCCGTCCACGGTAGGGCCTCGGCAAATTCACCGCTGGGCGCTTCTTCCACGACATCGCCGAAAAGATCGACGATGCCGGCATCGGCATTGCGCGCCTGCTGCTCGGCAGCGGCCACGGCTTCGTCCAGCGAAGCCATGATGACGGCGCGATGCGGACCCAGTGCATCCAGCGCGCCAGCACGCACCAGCGCTTCCAGCGTGCGCTTGTTGCATTTGCGCAGGTCGATGCGGCGGCAGAAATCGAAAAGGTCCTTGAAGGGGCCATCGGCATCGCGCGACTCCACGATGCTGCCCACCGGGCCTTCGCCCACGCCCTTGATGGCGCCGAGGCCGTAAACGATGTTGCCGTTGTCGCGCGTGACGAACTTGAACTGGCCATGGTTTACGTCCGGCAATTCAATCTTGAGCTTCATCCCGCGGCATTCTTCGATGAAGGTCACGATCTTGTCGGTGTTGTGCATTTCAGACGACAGCACGGCTGCCATGAATTCCGCCGGATAATGCACTTTCAGCCAGGCTGTCTGGTAGGAAACCAGCGCGTAGGCAGCGGAGTGCGACTTGTTGAAGCCGTAGCCCGCGAATTTTTCCATCAGGTCGAAGATGTGACCGGCAAGGTCGGTGTCGATTTTCTGCTCTTCGGCACCGGCCATGAACTTCACGCGTTCCTTGGCCATTTCCTCCGGCTTTTTCTTGCCCATGGCACGACGCAGCATGTCGGCACCGCCCAGCGTATAACCGGCCATGACCTGGGCAATCTGCATCACCTGTTCCTGGTAGACGATGACGCCATAGGTGGGCTTGAGCACCGGCTCCAGACATTCATGCTGGTATTGCGCATCCGGATAGGCAACCTCTGCGCGACCGTGCTTGCGGTTGCAGAAATCGTCCACCATGCCCGATTCCAGCGGCCCCGGGCGGAACAGGGCAACAAGTGCGATCAGGTCTTCAAAGTTGGAGGGCAGCAGCTTTTTCAGCAGCTTTTTCATGCCCGGCGATTCCAGTTGGAACACCGCCGTGGTCAGGCCCTCCTGCAACAGCTTGAACGTGGGTCGGTCATCCAGTGGCAGCGCCATGATGTCCAATGGCAGCTCGCCACGCTGCTCGCGCCTGGCATTGATGTCCTTCAAGGCCCAGTCGATGATGGTGAGCGTGCGCAGGCCAAGGAAGTCGAACTTCACCAGGCCGACCTGCTCCACATCATCCTTGTCGTACTGGCTGACCCAGCGCCCTTCTTCGTCGCAGAAAATTGCCGTGAAATCGGTGAGCTTGCCGGGCGCGATCAGCACGCCACCGGCATGCTTGCCCACGCCACGCGTGATGCCTTCCAGGCGCAGCGCCATTTCCCAGATTTCCAGCGCGCTTTCGTGATCCTGCGCTTCCGGATTGCTGAGCAGGTCATTGAGCTGCGGCTCTTCCTTGCGCGCCTCTTCCAGCGAAATGCCGGGCGTGAAGGGAATCAGCTTGGAAATGCGGTCGGCCAGGCCATAGGACTTGCCCTGCACGCGCGCCACGTCGCGCACCACGGCCTTGGCCGCCATGGTGCCGAAGGTGATGATCTGCGAGACCGCCTGACGACCGTAATTATTGGCCACGTAATCAATGACGCGGTCGCGGCCATCCATGCAGAAGTCCACGTCGAAGTCGGGCATGGACACGCGCTCGGGATTCAGGAAGCGCTCGAACAGCAGGTCGTAAGGCAACGGGTCCAGATCGGTGATTTCCAGCGCATAGGCCACCAGCGAACCGGCACCGGAACCACGCCCCGGCCCCACCGGCACGCCGTTCTGCTTGGCCCAGCGGATGAAGTCCATCACGATGAGGAAGTAGCCCGGAAAACCCATCTGGTTGATGATGCCAAGTTCGAAATCGAGGCGGTCGGTGTAGGTCTTGCGGCGCTCGGCATAGTCCGGGGCGGCCTTGTCCAGGATTTTTTCCAGGCGCTGTTCCAGGCGCTCGCGCGAGTGCTGGATGAAATAGTCGTTGATGGTCATGCCTTCCGGCACGGGATAGTCGGGCAGGAAATTCTTGCCCAGGGTGAGGTCCAGCGTGCAGCGGCGGGCAATCTCGACCGTGTTTTCCAGTGCCTCCGGAATGTCGGCAAAAAGCTCGGTCATCTGCTCCGGGGTTTTCAGGTATTGCTCGGGCGAATAATCACGCGGACGCCTGGCATCATCCAGCGTATAGCTTTGCGCAATGCAGACACGCACTTCATGCGCATCGAAATCCTCGGCATTGATGAAGCGCACGTCATTGCTGGCCACCACCGGGCATTGCAATTCACCGGCCAGTTCCACGGCGGCGTGCAGGAATTCCTCGTCACCATCACGGCCGGTGCGCGTGAGTTCCAGATAGAGCCGTTGCGGAAATGCCTGCATCCAGCGCGCCAGCAGGGGCCTCGACTGCTGCGCATCGGCCCCCAGCAGGGCAGCGGCAATATCACTGCGCTTGCCAAGCAGGAGTATGAGTCCTTCCGATGCCGCTTCCAGCCACTCGCGCTCGATGAGCACCTCACCCAGGCTCTGGCCCTCGACATAGGCGCGGGAAATCACGGCAATGAGGTTCTGGTAACCGGTCTCGTTCATGACCAGTGCCGTCATTTCATGACGGGCATCGCCGTCGCGCAGGATGAGGTCGGCGCCAAATACCGGCTTGATGCCCTTGCCCTGCGCGGCCTTGTAGAACTTCACCAGGGCATAGAGATTCATGAGATCGCAAAGCGCCACCGCCGGCATGCCGGCCTTCTGCGTGGCCGACACCAGATCGCCGACACGGACAATGCTGTCTCTCAGCGAAAACTCGCTGCGTACATGCAGATGGACAAAAGCCGTCATGAAGGAATTCCTGCCAGCCTCACGGCAATGGCTTCACGCACCGGCGCAAAGGAACGGCGGTGCTCGGGAATGGGACCATGGTTTTGCAGGGCCGCGAAATGTTCGGCCGTGGGATAGCCCTTGTGCCGGGCAAAACCGTATTGCGGATAGCGCTCGTGCAGGGCATCCATTTCCGCATCGCGCTGCACCTTGGCCAGTATGCTGGCGGCACTGATGGCGGCCACGCGGGCATCGCCCTTCACCACGGCCGTGGCGGCGCACACGAATTTCGGCGCGCGGTTGCCATCCACCAGCACATGCTGCGGTTCCATGTGCAAGGCAGCCACGGCGCGCTGCATGGCCAGCATGGTGGCACGCAGGATGTTGAGCTCGTCGATTTCATGAGGGTCGCAGCGGCCGAAAGCAAAGCTCAGGGCTTTTTCACGGATTTCCAGCGCCAGCGACAGCCTCTTCTTTTCCGTCAGCGCCTTGGAATCGGCAAGGCCGGCAATGGGGCGGGCGGGATCGAGAATCACGGCCGCTGTCACTACCGCGCCCACCAGCGGCCCGCGGCCGACTTCATCGACACCCGCCACCAGAAGAGCGCCGAAATCCGGAACGGGAGGAAAGAGACTGAAATCCTGCTTGCCGCGCGCCATGCTCAGGCTCCTGCATCCTGTGTCACTGACAAGGGTTTTGCATGGCGCAATACCCGCTCCACTGCATCCGCAGCTTTGACATCGGCATCCTGGCGCAGGCTTTCGTGCAAGCGACTGAAGCGGCTCACACGCGCCTCACGATAATACCGGTCCTGCAACCAGCGCAGGCATTCTGCCGCCACGGCCGCAGGCGTGGCGGCACCCTGCAACAATTCCGGCACCAGTTTTTCATTGGCGAGCAGATTAGGCAGGCTGACAAAAGCCGTCTTCACCATGAAGCGGGCAATCAGCCAAGTCAGCCAGTGCAGCTTGTAGGCCACCACCATGGGCTTTTTCAACAGCATGGCTTCCAGAGTGGCCGTGCCGGAAGCCAGCACCACCACATCCGCCGCCGCCATGACCAGGCGGCCCACGCCGGGGCCCAGCCTGTCATCAAAAATCGTGGCATCAAGGCCGGCCTGCATGAGAAAGCTTTCAATATCGGCACGGCGCGCCGCATTGATGGCAGGAATGATGAAACGCGCCTGCGGCCACTGGCGGCGGATCTCCCGGGCAGCAGCAAACAGGGTTGGCGCGATGCGGCTGACTTCCCCGCCGCGGCTGCCCGGCAGCAGGGCGATGTATTCCGCATCGTCCGCCAGGCCAAGCTGCTGCCGCGCAGCCTGTGTATCGTTCACCAGCGGCAGGCTGTCCGCCAGCGGATGGCCGACGAACACGGCGTCCACGGCGTGCGCGTCGTAGAATTCTTTCTCGAAGGGCAACAGGCAAAGCACGGTGTTGACCACGGCGCGTATGCCTTCGACACGCCCCTGGCGCCAGGCCCAGACAGAGGGACTCACATATTGCACCGTGCGTATGCCGTGCGGCTTGAGTGCCGCATCCAGGCGCAGGTTGAAATCCGGTGCATCTATGCCGATGAAAATGTCGATCTGTTTCTCGACAAAGGCTGCCACGAGCTGGTCGCGTATGCCGAAGAGCTCGCGCAAACGCCCCAGCACTTCCACCAGCCCCATCACGGAAAGCCGCTCCATGGGAAACAGGGAAACACCACCTTCAGCCTGCATCTGCGGACCGCAGATGCCGACGAACTCCGCATCGGGATGGCGGGCACGCAACTCGCGTATCAATCCGGCACCCAGGGTGTCGCCGGATATTTCACCGGCGACGATACCGATACGCAAAGGAGCGCTCATGGTGATGGCGGATCAACGCACGATGCCGCGCGTGGAGTCCTTGAGGGAGTCAATGAAAAGCTGCACCTCCGGACATTCGGCCACGAGCTTTTCCGCTTCGGCAATCGCCACTTCCAGCGTAAGACCATCACGGTAGACGATGCGGTAAGCGCGCTTGAGGGTGTTGATGGTTTCAGCCGACCAGCCACGACGGCGCATGCCTTCGAAATTCATGCCGAAGGCCTTGCTGGGGTTGCCGCCCACCATGACATAGGCAGGTACGTCCTTCACCACCAGTGAGCAGCCGGCCGTCATGGCATGCGAGCCGATATGGCAGAACTGGTGCACGCCGGTCATGCCACCCAGGATGACATGGTCACCGATATGCACATGACCGGAGACCCCAGAGCCGGTGGCCACGATATTGTCGCTGCCCATGATGACATCATGCGCAATGTGTACCGATGTCATGAGCAGGTTGCGGCTGCCGATGCGGGTAAGGCCCACGTCCTGCACCGTGCCACGATGGATGCTGCAGTATTCGCGGATGACGTTGTCATCGCCGATTTCCACGCGCGTGGGTTCATCGCGGTATTTCTTGTCCTGGTTGGCCTCGCCCACCGAGGCAAACTGGAAAATGCGGTTGCGCTCGCCGATGGTGGTATGGCCGTTGATGACCACATGCGAGGCAATGACCGTCCCTGCCCCGATTTTCACATCGGGGCCGATGATGCTGAAGGCGCCGACTTCGACATCGGCAGCAAGGACAGCAGCGGGATCAATGATGGCGGTGGGATGAATCACGCTAACCCCCGGGAATCCCGAAAAAGAAAAAAAGAAATCAGACTTTCTGCTCGGCAACCACGATGTCGGCGCTGGCAGCCAGCTCGCCGTCAACGCTGGCACGGCAGCTGAATTTATAGATATTGCGCTTGGAAGCACCGGCATCGGCCTCGATCACGAGACGGTCGCCCGGTACCACCTGGCGTTTGAAACGTACATTGTCGGCACCGCAGAACAGGTAGATATAGCCATCGGCGGGACGCTTGCCGGTGGTATAGAAACCCAGGATACCGGCCATCTGCGCCATGGCCTCCACGATCAGCACACCCGGCATGATGGGCTTTTCAGGAAAATGGCCGTTGAAAAACTCTTCATTGGCCGTGACGTTCTTGTAGCCCACGATGAGCTTGCCAGGCTCGATCTGGGTGACACGATCCACCAGCAGGAAGGGATAGCGGTGAGGCAGGAACTGGCGGATTTCAAGGATATCCATCATGTATTACGGTCCTCGGTATAAAAGACCCATGCCGTGACCAATTGTTCACGACCATGGAGCCGGCTAATTGTAGTGGCTGGGCCAGCATCGTGCAGTCTTGATTTTGCGGGAAAAACCAGAATCAGTCCGGCAACTTCCGTGCCTGCACTTCACGCTCGAGTTCGCGCAGGCGGCGCGCCATTTCATCCAGTTGCTTGATGCGCACCGCTGTCTTCTTCCAGCGCTCGCTGGGCTCGAAGGCGGTGCCGGAGGAATAGCTGCCGGGCTCGGTGATGGATTTGGTGACCATGGTCATGCCGGTGATCTGCACCTTGTCGGCAATCTCGATATGGCCGACAAGGCCGACACCCCCGGCCAGCACGCAATACGCGCCGATGCGGGTGCTGCCGGAAATGCCGCAGCAGGCGGCAATGGCGGTATGGGAGCCGATGACGACGTTGTGCGCCACCTGTACCTGGTTGTCGATGATCACGCCTTCGTGGATTTCGGTATCGCCAAGGGCGCCGCGATCCACCGTGGTGTTGGCACCGATGTCCACATCGTCATGGATGACGACACGACCGATCTGGGCAATCTTGCGCCAGCGGCCCCTGTCATTGGCAAAGCCGAAACCGTCGCCACCAATGATGGCGCCGGAATGGATGTTGACGCGGTCGCCCAGCATGCAATCGTGGTAGATCACGGCATTCGCACGTATGCGGCTGTCACGGCCGATGCGGGTGCGGTCCTGTATCACCGCCCCCGCCTCCACGACGGTGCCTGGTCCTATCTCCACCTCGTCACCGATCACGGCACGCGGGCCGATGGCTGCCGTGGCATCAATGCGGGCAGAGGCGCTGACAATGGCGGACGCATGCACGCCCGCCGCCGGCCGCGGCGTGCGGTCGAACAGGGCCGCCAGCTGGGCATAGGCCAGATAGGGGTTGGCCAGTATCAGCGCATTGCCGCTGAAGCCCTCAGCATCGGCCGGGCGCAGCAGGACGGCACCGGCAGCGCTTTTCGCCAGTTCCGGGCGATACAGCGGATTGGCCAGGAAGCTGATGTGCTCGGGGCCGGCCGCTGCCAGCGTCTGCAGGCCGGAAATGCGGTACGCACCCTCGCCACGCAACTCGGCGCCGACGCGTGCGGCAATGTCAGCCAGTGACCAGGACGAAGCGGACGTCATAGAAGGTGCTTACTTGGCGGCGTTCAGCTTTTCCGTGATCTTCTTGGTCAGGTCCACGCCAGGGTCCGCAAAAATCACGTTTTTCTTTTCAATGATGATGTCGTACTTGCTGGTCTTCTGGATTTCTTCGATGGCGGCTTCCATCTTGGGAATCATGCGCTGCAGCAGGTCGTTCTGCACTTCCTGGGTACGCTTCTGCACGGTCTGCGCCAGATTGTTGTACTCCTGGAACTTGCCTTCGGCCTGCTTCTGCAAGGCCTGCTTGTCCTTGTCCGTCATGATGGCGCCGTCTTTCTGGGCCTTGGCTTCCAGCGCCTCGATTTCCGTCTTGAGCTGGGTCATGCGGTCACGCTGCACCTTCATTTCACCCTGCAGCTTTTCCACGGCTTTCTTGGCAGCATCGCTGGCCATCAGGGCAGCCTGGCTGTCGGCCACGGCAATCTTGAGATCGGCAGCCATCACCGGAGCGGCGGCCAGGCCGGCGACCAGGCCGGCAATCATCATAAGTTGACGCATGAATCTATCCTCGGTTTGGGGCCATCCGGCCGTTTCTGATAATTCCCTTGTTCAGCACTTCTGCTTCTTCATTTCTTCAGGTCAGAAGCCCTGACCGATGGAGAACTGGAACACCTGGGTTTCGTCGCCGGGCTGCTCGTTGAGCGTTCGCGCCAGGCTGAATGCCAGCGGGCCTATGGCAGTGAGCCAGGACAGGCTGACACCCGTCGTGGCGCGCAGGTCACTCAGGGCAAGATTGTAACCGGACAGCGAGGTCGAATAGACATTGCCGACATCCACGAAAAACTGGGTGCGGATCTGGCGGTTGTCAGCCGCAAACGGGGTCGGGAAGATCAGGTCGAAACCGCCCTCCACCAGCACATTGCCACCCACGACTTCGGGATCGCCATCAACACAGGGATTGCTGATGGTGACCACACAGGTCCCCCCCTGCGAAAGCGGCACGAAGGCCGCGGAGGGACTGCGTGGCCCCATGCGGTTGTCCTTGTAGCCACGCACGGAGCCAAAGCCACCGGCAAAATAATTCTTGTAGAAAGGCAGCACGCCAAGATCGCCATAACCGCCGCCGTAGCCAAGATCAGTATGCAGGCGTCCCACCCAGCGGCCGGAAATCGGCACATAAAGCTGGCCGGCGTAATTGAGCTTGTAATAGGTGAGGTCGCTGCCGGGCAGCGCCAGGTCCAGGCTGATGCTCTGCGAGGCACCACGGTCGGCAAACATGCCGCGGTTCAGCGTGTTGCGCGTCCAGGAAAGACCGCCGGTATAACTCATGTAGCTGTTGCCGTGGCCATTCACGAAGTCGGTGACATAAACCGAGGTCAGGCCACCGGCACCCAGGATGACTTCGGTCTTGTCCAGGCCAAGGGAAAAATTCACCGATTCGTTTTCATCAATCGGATAACCGAAGCTGATGTTGGCACCCTCGGCGCTGGTGGTGTAGGTGCTGACGTTGCGCGAATCCAGCTTGGTCTTGCGGTAATAGAAGTTGTAGCCGCGGCTGACACCATCCAGCGTGAAATAGGGATCGACAAAAGACAGGTTGTAGCTGTCATAGGTTTCCGAACGCGACAGGCCCAGCGCAAAGCGGTTGCCGGTGCCGAGGAAATTGCTCTGGCTGACATTGCCACTGAAGATGAGGCCGGCACCCTGCGAATAGCCGACGCTGGCGCCGATGGAGCCGGAGGGCTGCTCCTTCACCGTCACGTTCACGTCCACCTGGTCGGAAGAACCGGACACGCGGGGCGTATCCACGGTCACGTCCTCGAAGAAGCCCAGGCGCTGCAGGCGCAGCTTGGACAGGTCTATCTTTTCACTGGACGCCATCGCGCCTTCGTACTGGCGCATTTCGCGCCGCATCACATTGTCGTCGGTCTTCTGGTTGCCCTTGAAGGTAACGCGGCGCACATAGGCCTGCTTGCCGGGATTCACGAAAAAGGTGACATCGGCAATGCGCGTATCGTTGTGGATGTCAGGCACACCGTTCACTTCGGCAAAGATGTAACCATCGTTGCCGAGGCGGCGCGTCATGAACTTGTTGGTATTGGTGATGCCGGCCTGGGAAAAGATATCGTCCTTGCGGATAAGTATGAGGCGCTTGAGGATGTCCTCCGGCACTGGCAACTCACCGGCAATCTTCACCTCGCCGACCTTGAACTGCTCGCCTTCACTGATGTTCACGTCCACGTACACGCCTTTTTTATCCGGCGTCAGGCGCACCTGGGTGGAGTTGATGGCGAAATTCACATAGCCGCGGTCCATGTACCAGGAACGCAGACGCTCCAGATCACCGGACAGTTTCTCGCGGGAATACTTGTCGTCGTTCTTGAAGAAGGACGTGAAATGGCTCTTGCGCAGCTCAAAGACCTTGCGCAGGGTGTCGTCGTCGTAGACCTTGTTGCCAACGAAGCTGATGCTCTGGATTTTCGAGGCTTCGCCTTCCTTGATCTTGATGTCCAGGGCAACGCGGTTGCGCGGCTTGGGCTTGGCTTCTACATCAATGCTGGCGGCATAGCGTCCCTGCGAAATGTACTGGCGCTCGAGTTCGCCCTTCACATGGTCCAGCGTGGCGCGCTGGAAGACTTCACCTTCGGCCAGGCCCGCGGATTTCAGGCCCTTGAGCAGGTTGTCCTTTTCGATGGACTTGTTGCCGCTGATGTCGATGCTGACGATGGTCGGGCGTTCGGTGAGTTGCAGCACCAGCACGTCGCCGTCACGGCCTATCTGTATGTCTTCGAAATTGCCGGTCTTGAACAGCGTGCGCACGGCATCGGCAATTTTCTGGTCATCGGCCTTGTCGCCGGCACTGAGCGGCAGGCTGCCGTAAACACTGGCGGCAGAAAGCCGTGCCAGGCCCTCCAGGCGTATGTCGCGGATCACGAAATTGCTGTCGTCAGCCCAACTGGCAGACGCAAAAAAACCGGCTGCCACGCAAAACGCTGTCAGGCGCGGCAGGCGCCAGGAAAAATTCATCAAAACGGGAACTCCGCGCTCACAGACGGCTTAAATCGTTGAATATTGCCAGGAGCATGAGACTCATCAGCATGACAATGCCGATGCGCAAACCCACCATCTGCACCCGCTCGGACAAAGGCCGTCCGAGCACCCCCTCAATCGCGTGGTAAACCAGATGGCCGCCGTCCAGCACCGGCACAGGCAGCAAATTGAGCACCCCGAGGCTGACACTGAGCAGGGCCATGAAACTGAGCAGGGACTCCCAGCCCATGGCCGCCGACTGGCCCGCCACTTTAGCAATGGTGATAGGGCCGCTCAAGTTGTTCACACTGATGAGCCCCTGCAACATCTTGCCCATGGACTCCAGCGTGAAGGCAATCAGTTTTCCGGTTTTTTCAAAGGCCAGCCCCAGTGATTCCAGCGGGCCGTACTCCACCGTGCGGCGATAACCGGCCGGATAGGTGACCGGCTGCTCCTTGAGGCCTATGCCGAGCTTGCCACGCACGATGCCCTGCTCGTCTTTTTCTCCCGTGGGGGTGAGCTTGAGCACCACGACATCAGCGCCACGCTGCACCCGGGCTTCCAGCGTCTGCTCCGGTTGCTGGCGCACCACTTCCACAAATTCCTGCCAGGTTGCTATCGGCTTGCCATCCACGGCCAGTACGCGGTCACCACTGTGCAGGCCCTGACGGGCAGCGGCGCCACCCTCCAGCACCTCGCCTATCACGGGCTGCAAGGGCGGCTGCCAGGGAATGAAACCCAGTTCACGGAAAGGATCGACTTCCTTGCCGCTCAGGAAGTGGTTGAGCACCAGGGTAAGTTCACGCGGCTCGCCTCCCGCCTCGGGCTGCAGGCGCAGCTTGAGCTGGCCGGACTCGCCCATGCGGTCGATCAGCGCGTAATTGATGGCCTCCCAGTCCTTCACCGTCTTGCCGTCGATGGCCAGGATTTCATCACCGCTTTCAATGCCGGCCACTGCCGCCGGCGTCTGCGGCAGCACACGGCCGATCACGGGCTTGAGCGTTTCCGTACCCTGCAGGAAAAGAACCCAGTAAAGGAAAACCGCGAACACGAGATTGATCAGCGGACCCGCCGCGACAATGGCCATGCGTGCCCACACCGGCTGGCGATTGAAAGCATGTGGCAGGTCTTCCGGCGCCACCTCACCTTCACGCTCGTCTGCCATGCGCACATAGCCCCCCAGGGGAATGGCGGCCAGCTGGTATTGCGTTCCGTTTTTGCCCGTCCACTTGAGCAGGGCGGGGCCAAAGCCGATGGAGAAGGTCATCACCTTGACGCCAACACGGCGCGCCACCCAGAAGTGGCCGAACTCGTGTATGGCCACGAGCGGTCCCAGCACGATCAGGAAAGCCAGCACCACCTGCAGGAAACTCATGCACCACCCTCAGCGTTTGGACAGCTGGCGCTGCGCAGCAAGGCGCGCCAGTCGATCAGCGTCGAGGATTGTGGAGAGCTCGTCTGCCGCCATCATTGGCAATTCTGTAAGTGTCTGCTCCACCACGCGCGGGATATCGGTGAAAGCCAGCCTCCGGTCGAGGAAGGCCTCCACCGCCACCTCATTGGCAGCATTCAGCACGGCCGGCGCAGAACCGCCCGCCTGCATGGCCTCGCGGGCCAGACGCAGAGCCGGAAAACGGGCCTCGTCGGGTGCCTCGAAATTGAGCTGGCCGGTGGCAAAGAGGTCAAGCGCGTTCACGCCGGCCGGAATGCGATCCGGCCAGGCCAGGCCAAGGGCAATGGGCGTGCGCATGTCGGGATTGCCGAGCTGGGCCAGGGTGGAGCCATCCACATACTGCACCAGCGAATGGATGATGCTCTCCGGATGCACTACCACCTGCACGCGCTCCGGACTCATGCCGAAGAGCCAGCAGGCTTCGATCAGCTCCAGCCCCTTGTTCATGAGCGTGGCCGAATCCACGGAAATCTTGCGGCCCATGGACCACTTGGGATGCTTCACCGCCTGCTCGGG
>JASLCO010000150.1 GCA_030146505.1 Moraxellaceae bacterium | reverse complement strand
TGTTAAAGATCTCGTGACAGCTCGTCGCCGCCACCTCTCACTCGAGAGCCGCGCATTCTACAGCGCGCTTTCGATGTGTCAACGCTTTTTTTCATTTTGTTTTTCAGTGCCTTACAGCACCTTCAAACAAGACGTCAGCGTCGTCGAGGTGGCGCATTATAGGGAGGCAAAACCGACCGTCAACGCCCAAATGAAGTTTTTATGTCTGACTGCCGAAAAAACCACCAAAGGCGATATCCCAGCAGGAGAAACAGGACCAAAACATAGGGCCAGATAGCATAAAAGCCCAGCTTCTTGACCCAGGCAAAATGCAGCAAAGCCAGAAGAGACAAGGGATAGATGGCCCAATGCAGCTGAACCCAGCGCTTTTTGAGCCGGCGCTGCATGCCACGGGTGGAAGTTAGCCCCAAAGGCAACATGAGCAGCAGAGCCGAAGCCCCGACAATGATGTAGGGACGCCGGGTCAGCTCCCCGATGAGCTCAGTCCAGTTGGCAGCAAACAGCAGGAAGACATAGGCATTCACATGGACCAAGGCATAAAACAGGGAAAATAGCCCCAGCATGCGCCGATAGCGTATCCAGCTCCCCCACCCTGTCAGGCGACGCAAGGGCGTCATGGCCAGACACAGCAGAAGACATCGGATAGCCCACAAACCGGATTGATCCACCAGGGTCTTTGCCGGGTCAGGACCCAAATGCCCGCACAGGCCAGCCCATAGCAGCCAGGCAAAGGGCAACAAGAGCAGTGGAAAGATCAGCCATTTGCTCAGGCCTATCCAATCCCTCTTTCTTACCGGCACATCCGTCATCAGAAATAACGCGCCAGGTTCATGCCCTTGTAGAGCCCTGCCACCTCCTGCGCATAACCGTTGAAGGGCTTGGTGTCTTTCCAGTTGGGATTGAAAAAGGTGCCAGGCAAGCGCCGTTCACGCTTCTGTGTCCAGCGCGGATGATCCACTGCCGGATTCACATTTGCATAAAAGCCATATTCGGTGGGGGCCATCAGCGCCCAGGTCGTGCGCGGCTGAGTTTCCGTAAAACGTATGCGCACAATCGACTTCACACATTTGAAGCCATATTTCCACGGCACGATAAGACGCAACGGTGCGCCATTCTGCGGAGGCAGGGAACGACCATAAACACCCACAGCCATCAAAGCCAGCGGATGCATGGCCTCATCCATACGCAATCCTTCGACATAGGGCCACTTCAAACCGCCACCAAGCTGACCTGGCATCTGTACGGCATCATGCAACGTTGTGAATTCCACATAACGCGCCTTGCTGCCGGGCTCAAAACGCTTGAGCAAATCGCCGAGAGAAAATCCTAGCCATGGCACCACCATGGACCAGGCCTCAACGCAACGGAAGCGATAAATGCGATCTTCAAGCACATGCGGCTTGAGAATATCTTCCAGGGTATAGCTACCAGGCTTCCCGCACTCGCCTTCCACACGTAGCGACCAGGGCTCCATGCGCAAGCTGCCCGCATTCTCAGCCGGATCAGACTTTTCCAGGCCGAACTCATAGAAATTGTTGTAGTTGCTCACTACATCAAAGGGCGTAATGGCTTCACCCGTTGCATTGACCGAGGCACGACGAGACAGGATTTTCTCGCGCAGGAATCCCGGGACATTAGACCTCTCCGCTGCGCTCTCATAAGCCGTCGGCCCCGCCAGCAATACAGGCGAAAAAAAAGCTGCCGCCCCAAACAGGCCTGCAGCTTTCAATAATTCGCGCCGCTGCTGATACACCGTCTCCGAAACCAACTCACTGGGTAGTGGCTCGCTGGATGACTGCTTGCGTATCAGCATGGCTTTCTCCTGTTTAGCCTCTCTTCAGGCGGGAGTAGCTCCCGTCGTTTTGCGGCGATTCCACAAAGTGGCCACCGGTCCCGACAAGGCATAGACGATGGACACGGTCAGAAGACCTATGGGCAGATCATAGTTGATGATGCCGAACACCAGCACCACCGGCAGCATGACCGCAAACGGCACACGGGAACGATCCAGCTCCTTGAAGCTGTAATAGCGGAAGTTGCTGACCATGAGGAAAGCCGCCATGACCGTAATCACGGCCACCGCAATCGCCAGCTCCTGCTCACGTCCGGCAATCCGGTTGTCAAAGCCGGCCCAGACCATGCTGGCAATGATGGCCGCCGCCAGTGGACTGGCCAGGCCAATAAAGTAACGCTTGTCCACCACGGCAATCTGGACATTGAAACGCGCCAGACGGAAAGACGCTGCCACCGCATAAATGAAAGCGCAGATCCAGCCTATCTTGCCCAGTGACTGAAGGCTCCAACTGAACACCACCAGCGCCGGCGCCACACCGAAAGACACCATGTCAGACAGCGAATCATATTCCGCACCGAAAGCACTTTGCGTATTGGTCATGCGCGCCACACGGCCATCCATGCCATCAAAAAGTGCCGCCACGAAGATTGCTATTGCTGCCGGTTCAAAACGGCCATTCATGGCCGCAATGATGGCGTAGAACCCGGAAAAGAGCGCTGCTGTCGTGAACAGGTTGGGCAGCAGATAAATGCCCTTGTTGCGAACCTTCTTGCCGCCCTCGTCACGCTCGTCCTCCACTACCTCGAAGGTAATGCCGTCATGGTCGTCATGAAGGTCATCGTGGCTGTGATCGTGTTCGTTATGGGGCGTCTGCATGGCCAGCTCTCAAGGCATACCGGAATGGGCATGATAATCAGCCCGGCAGGACTTGGCCATTGGCAGTCGCTGGCAGGCTGAGGATTGTTACAGGACAGAAAAGAAAAACGCGGCCATGGCCGCGTTTCTCCTGTCACGACATCACCGATCAGTTCTTGGTCTTGTCCACGATCTTGTTCGCGGCAATCCAGGGCATCATGGCGCGCAGCTTTTCACCAACCACTTCGATCTCGTGGGCGGCGTTGTTGCGGCGGGCAGCGGTCATGGACGGATAGTTGAGCTGGCCTTCAGCGATGAACTGCTTGGCATATTCACCAGTCTGGATGCGCTTCAGGGCTTCGCGCATGGCCTTGCGGGACTCTTCGTTGATGACCTGCGGGCCGGTCACGTACTCGCCATACTCGGCATTGTTCGAGATGGAGTAGTTCATATTGGCGATGCCACCTTCGTACATGAGGTCAACAATGAGCTTGAGCTCATGCAGGCACTCGAAGTAGGCCATTTCCGGAGCGTAGCCAGCTTCGGTCAGGGTTTCAAAGCCCATCTTCACCAGCTCGACAGAACCACCGCAAAGCACGGCCTGTTCGCCGAAGAGATCGGTTTCGGTCTCGTCCTTGAAGGTGGTTTCGATGATGCCGGAACGGCCACCGCCCACGCCGGCGGCATAGGACAGGGCGATGTTCTTGGCGTTGCCGGAAGCGTTCTGGAAAATAGCGATCAGGTCAGGAATGCCACCGCCCTTCACGAACTCGGAGCGCACGGTGTGGCCCGGAGCCTTGGGGGCAATCATGATCACGTCCAGATCCTTGCGCGGCACGACCTGATTGTAATGAATGGCAAAGCCGTGAGCAAAGGCCAGCACAGCGCCCTGCTTGATGTTCGGCTCGATTTCTTCCTTATACAGCTTGGACTGGAATTCATCCGGTGTCAGGATCATGACAACGTCAGCGGCTTTGACGGCGCTCGGCACGTCAGTCACTTTCAGGCCGTGGGCTTCAGCCTTCTTTACCGTGGCCGAACCCGGACGCAGGCCCACGGTCACATCAACACCGGAATCCTTCAGGTTGCAGGCATGGGCATGGCCCTGCGAGCCGTAACCGATGATGGCGACCTTCTTGCCACGGATGATGGAGAGGTCGGTGTCTTTGTCATAATAAACGTGCATGATTTTTCCTCTGTTTAAGTAGTCCGGCTTGTGGCCCGACGTTTTCGATGGGTTTGTCCTCTCGCGACGCGAAAGGGATTAAATACTCAGGACCTTTTCACCGCGCGCAATGCCGCAGACACCGGTGCGCACCACTTCCAGGATGGAGTTCTCGCTCAGGGCCTGGATGAAGGCATCCAGCTTGTCGCTGGTGCCGGTAAGCTGGATGGTGTAGATGCTGGGCGTCACGTCCACGATCTGGCCGCGGAAGATGTCGGCGGTGCGCTTGATTTCCGCGCGTGCCGCCCCCGTGGCCTTGACCTTGACCAGCATGAGCTCACGCTCGATGTGGCCACCCTCGGTGAGATCCACCACCTTCACCACTTCCACCAGCTTGTTCAGCTGCTTGGTGACCTGCTCGATCTTGTGCTCGTCACCAAAGGTGGTGAGCGTCAGGCGCGACAAGGTCTGGTCATCGGTGGGAGCCACCGTCAGCGAGTCGATGTTGTAGCCACGCTGCGAGAACAGGCCCACGAGACGCGACAGGGCACCGGCTTCGTTTTCAATCAACACAGAAATGATGCGGCGCATGATCAGGTACGCTCCGTCTTGGACAACAGCATGTCACGCAGCGAACCGCCGGCGATGAGCATGGGGTAAACGTGTTCGGACGGATCCACATACACATCCATGAA
>JASLCO010000137.1 GCA_030146505.1 Moraxellaceae bacterium | reverse complement strand
GGTGAATACGTCGGCGTCGTGGTGGTTTCCGCCATGCTGGCGACCCTGTTCTTCGGCGGCTGGCTGTTCCCGTTCCAGGACTGGCTGCCGGCCTGGCTGGCCAAATTCGGCTTCATCTGGTTCGCTGCCAAAACCGGCTTCTTCATCGCGCTCTTCATCCTGATCCGCGCCGCGCTGCCGCGTCCGCGCTATGACCAGATGATGGCCGCCGGCTGGAAGTTCTGCCTGCCGCTGACATTGATCAACCTGCTGGCCACCGGGGCACTCGTGCTCCTTACCAGCGGCGCGCACTGAGGGTCCTGATCATGAAATTTGTGTTCAATCTCATCGACGGTATCTGGAGTCAGGTGCGCAGCTTGTGGATGGTCAACATGCACATGTTCCGCAAGCGCGACACCATCAATTACCCCGAAGAAGAAGTCTACCTGCCGCCGCGCTACCGTGGCCGCATCGTGCTTACGCGCGATCCGGACGGTGAAGAGCGCTGCGTGGCCTGCAATCTTTGCGCAGTCGCCTGCCCCGTCGGCTGTATCTCGCTGCAGAAAGCCGAGAAGGAAGACGGCCGCTGGTATCCGGAATTTTTCCGCATCAATTTCTCGCGCTGCATTTTCTGCGGCATGTGCGAAGAAGCCTGCCCGACCAATGCCATCCAGCTTACGCCGGATTTTGAAATGGCCGAGTTCGTGCGTCAGGACCTCGTGTACGAGAAGGAAAACCTGCTGATTTCCGGCCCGGGCAAATACCCGGACTACAACTTCTATCGCGTCGCGGGCATGGCCATTGCTGGCAAACCCAAGGGCTCGGCTCAGAATGAAGCCGCTCCTGTTGACGTGAAAAGCCTGCTGCCCTGATCGGCTGCACTTGGGAGAAACAGCAAAGTGTCTGTTCTTGAAATCGGATTCTTTCTCGCAGCGGGTGTGGCGGTTGCCGCCACATTGGGCGTGATCCTGGGTAAAAACCCGGTGCACTCCTTGCTCAACCTCATCATCTCGCTGCTCGCGGTCGCCATGATTTTCTTCATCCTCGGCGCCCCCTTCGCCGGCATGCTGGAAATCATCGTTTATGCCGGCGCCATCATGGTGCTCTTCGTTTTCGTGGTGATGATGCTGAATCTCGGCGAGCCCACGGTGCAGCAGGAGCGGCAGTGGCTGCGCCCACGCGTGTGGATAGGCCCGGGCTTGCTCGCGCTCATCCTGCTGGCTGAGCTGCTGTATGCGCTCAACACCAGTGCGCTGCGTCCTGCCGGCCAGACCTTGGTAGATGCCAAGCAGGTTGGTATCGCGCTTTACGGTCCTTATCTGCTGGCTGTCGAGCTGGCGTCCATGTTGTTGCTGGGTGCGCTCGTTACGGCCTGGCATCTCGGTCGTCAGGACCACAGACCGGATTATAAAAAGGAGAGCGTGCAATGAGCTCCTCCATTCCCATGGAATACGGCCTGCTGCTCGCGGGTGTGCTTTTCGCGCTGGGCCTCGTTGGTGTGATGACGCGCCGCAATGTGCTGTGGATGCTGATGAGCCTGGAAGTGATGATGAATGCCGCCGCTCTCGCCTTCGTGGTGGCCGGTGCGCGCTGGGCTCAGCCTGATGGCCAGATCATGTTCATCCTCATCCTCAGCCTCGCGGCTTCCGAGGCGAGCATAGGTCTCGCCATCCTGCTCCAGCTTTATCACCGTTTCCGCACCCTTGATGTGGACGCAGCCAGCGAGATGCGCGGATGAACCTTCTTTTCTTCACTTTCCTCTTTCCCCTGATCGGCTTCCTGCTGCTGGCGAGTTCGCGTGGCCGCATTTCCGAAAATGTGGCGGCTGCCATTGGCGTCGGCTCCATGGGCTTGTCAGCGCTTACCGCACTGTATGCCGGCATTGATTTCATACAACACGTTCCGGCTGGTGGCAGCTACACGCAGCAGCTCTGGACCTGGATCAATGTGCCGGGCTTTGCGCCCAATTTCGCGCTCAAGCTGGACGGTCTCTCGCTGACCATGCTGGGCGTGATCACCGGCGTCGGCTTCTTCATTCACCTCTTCGCTTCCTGGTATATGCGCGGCGAAGAAGGTTACGAGCGCTTCTTCTCGTATATGAATCTCTTCGTCGCCAGCATGCTCTTCCTCGTGCTGGGCGATAACCTGCTCTTCCTCTATTTCGGCTGGGAAGGCGTGGGCATCTGCTCTTATCTGCTCATCGGCTTCTATTACAAGGATCCGGCCAATGGTCTTGCTGCACGCAAGGCCTTTGTTGTCACCCGTGTCGGCGACACTTTCATGGCCATCGGTCTTTTCATTCTTTTCCGTGAGCTCGGCACACTCAGCATTTCCGAATTGCTGACGCTGGCACCGCAAAAATTTGCCTCCGGTGATCCGACGCTTTCAATCGCTACCTTGCTCCTGCTCGGTGGTGCTGTCGGTAAATCTGCACAGCTGCCCCTGCAGACCTGGTTGCCTGATGCCATGGCTGGCCCCACACCGGTGTCCGCGCTGATTCACGCGGCCACCATGGTGACCGCCGGCGTATACCTGATTGCCCGTACGCACACACTTTTCATCCTGACGCCGGACATCCTGCATCTTGTCGGTGTGGTGGGTGCGATCACGTTGCTGCTCGCCGGTTTCACGGCTCTGGTGCAGACCGATATCAAGCGCATCCTCGCCTACTCCACCATGAGCCAGATCGGTTATATGTTCCTGGCCCTGGGTGCTGGCGCCTGGAGTGCAGCGGTTTTCCATCTGATGACGCATGCCTTCTTCAAGGCCCTGCTTTTCCTCTCGGCCGGTGCAGTGATCATTGCCACGCATCACGAGCAGGACATCTTCAAGATGGGCGGCCTGCGCAAGAAAATTCCTTTCGTGTATGCCTGCTTCCTGATTGGTGGTTCGGCACTCGCCGCCCTGCCCTTCTTCACCGTGGGCTTTTATTCCAAGGATGAAATCCTCTGGGAGACCTGGGCCAGCGGCAACCATCTCTTTTTCTATGCCGGTCTGCTGGGCGCCCTGCTGACCTCTATCTACACCTTCCGCCTGATTTTCATCGCCTTCCACGGCGAAGAAAAAACGCATGCGCATGAAATCCACGGCACTTCCTACTGGCTGCCGCTGGCTGTGCTGCTGGTGCTCTCCACTGCGGTGGGCGCGCTGATTCATCCGCCATTGGCGGGCGTGTTGCCGGAAAGTGCCGGTGCACATGTGGAAGAAGGCAAGCACACCATCGAATTCATCTCCATGGGCGTGGCGCTGTTTGGTGTCTTCCTGTCCTGGCTGCTGTTTGCTGGCGAGCGCCGTTTTATTACGGCCGTGGCCAATAGCAGCGTGGGTCGTGTTGTTGGCGGACTCTGGAAAAATGCCTGGGGCTTCGACTGGCTCTACGACCGGATTTTCGTCAAACCCTTCATGGCCATCGTGCGCTTGTTGGGTCGCGACTGGTTTGATGCCGCCATCGGCCTGCTGCCCTGGCTGACGCAAAAAGGAAACGAGCTGCTCAGTGTTACGCAGAGCGGCAAGCTGCGCTGGTACGCCGCCACCATGGCCATGGGCCTGGTGCTGGTGATTGCCGCGTTCGCCCTGATTTAAGGAAATAGGCCTGACATGATTCTGCCCTGGCTCATCCTCATCCCCTTCATCGGCGGTCTGCTCTGCTGGCAGAGCGAACGCTTCGGCCGCAATGTGCCGCGCTGGATTGCCCTCATCACCATGATTGTGGTGCTGATCCTTTCCTGCTGGCTGTGGCTCAAAGGCAATTACTCGCTGAATGCTGCCGGCTCGCATGGCCAGTGGCAGGAAGAATTCCAGCTGCCCTGGATTCCACGTTTCGGCATCAGCTTCCATCTCGGTCTCGATGGCCTCTCCCTGCTCATGGTCATGCTTACCGGTCTGCTCGGTGTCATGGCCGTGGCCTGCTCCTGGAGTGAAATCCAGAAGCATGTGGGCTTCTTCTTCCTGAACCTGCTGTGGAATCTCGGCGGTGTCATCGGCATCTTCCTCGCACTGGATCTTTTCCTCTTCTTCTTCTTCTGGGAAATGATGCTGGTGCCCATGTACTTCCTGATTGCGCTGTGGGGACACAATGCACCGGGAGGCAAGGGCCGCATTTATGCCGCCAATAAATTCTTCATCTTCACGCAGTCCAGCGGCCTGATCCTGCTGCTCGCCATTCTCGGTCTGGTCTTTGTGCATAACAGCACGGCTGGCGTGGTGACTTTCGACTACGACGTGCTGCGTACCACGGTGATGACACCGGGTATGGAAATGGTGCTGATGCTGGGCTTCTTCATTGCCTTTGCAGTGAAGCTGCCGGTGGTGCCTGTGCACTCCTGGCTGCCTGATGCGCACTCGCAGGCGCCGACTGCAGGCTCCGTGGATCTGGCCGGCATCCTGCTGAAGACAGCGGCCTACGGCATATTGCGTTTTGCCCTGCCCATTTTCCCGAATGCCTCGCAGGAATTTGCGCCCATTGCCATGACGCTGGGTGTCATCGGTATTTTCTACGGCGCCATCCTGGCCTGCGCCCAGCACGATATCAAACGCTTCATTGCCTACACCTCCATTTCGCATATGGGCTTTGTGCTGCTCGGGATTTATTCCGGCAGCGAGCTGGCCCTGCAGGGTGTGGTGGTGCAGATGATTGCCCACGGTATTTCCGCCGGCGCGCTCTTCATCCTCTGCGGTGAAATCTACGAGCGCCTGCACACGCGCGACATGCGTGAGATGGGTGGCCTGTGGTCGCGCCTGCGTTTCCTGCCGCCGGTGGCCATGGTCTTCACCGCAGCATCGCTGGGCCTGCCCGGCCTGGGCAATTTCGTGGGTGAATTCCTCATCCTGCTCGGCAGCTTCCCCTCGGCTCCGGTGCTCACCATTCTTGCCACGGGCGGCCTGATTCTCGCGGCGATTTATTCCCTGCTCATGATGCAGCGTGCCTTCTACGGCCCTGCAAAATCTGCCGAGCCGCTGCCTGATCTCTCCGGCCGTGAGCTCACCGTGCTGATCAGCCTCATGGGCATACTGGTGGTGCTGGGCCTGTATCCGCAGCCGGTGCTGAATACCTCAGCGGCGGTGATGAAGTCGGTGCATGCGAGCTATACGCAAAGTGCCGGCATCATCAGCATTCCACTGGGCATCCCGGATGCAGCAGCTGCACCGGCGACGCCCGAACCTGTTTCCACTGTTGCTCCCTAAGGCGCTGCCACGATGAATTCTGTCGCTATGAACCTGGAACAACTTATCGCACTGCTGCCCATCATCACGCTGGCCTTTGCGGCTGTGGTGGTGATGCTCTTCATTGCCTGGCGTCGTCATCACTGGTGGACCGGTACGCTGACCGTTATCGGTCTCAATATTGCGCTGCTGGCGGTGATCTATATCTGGCTGGTATTGCCGCCCCTGCCGGTAACGCCGCTGTTTGTGGTGGACGGATTTTCCCTGTTCTACATGGGGCTGCTGCTGGTGACCACGCTGGCCTGTTCCACGCTGATGAATGCCTATATCGAAGGCTCCCAGGACAATCGCGAAGAAATTTACCTGCTGCTGATCATTGCTGCCCTGGGCGCCATGGTGCTGGTATGCAGCCGTCATTTCGCCGGTCTCTTCATTGGTCTCGAACTGCTTTCGGTGCCCGTCTACGGCATGGTCGCCTACACTTTCCGCAACAAGCGCGCGCTGGAAGCCGGCATCAAATACATGGTGTTGTCGGCAGCGGCCTCCGCCATGCTGCTGTTCGGCATGGCGCTGGTGTATGCCGTGAGCGGTTCGCTTTCCTTTGCCGGCGTCAGCGTGGCCTATGCCAACGGCATGAATGATCCCCTGCTGCTGACGGGAACCGCCCTCATTCTTGCCGGTCTCGCTTTCAAGCTTTCCATTGCGCCCTTCCATCTCTGGACGCCGGATGTGTATGAAGGTGCTCCGGCACCGGTCGCCGCTTTTCT
>JASLCO010000113.1 GCA_030146505.1 Moraxellaceae bacterium | reverse complement strand
AGATCATGGGCTGCATCCACATGACCATCCAGACCGCCGTGCTCATCGAGACGCTGGTGGAGCTGGGTGCCGAAGTGCGCTGGTCTTCTTGCAACATCTTCTCCACGCAGGACCACGCTGCTGCTGCCATCGCCGCGGCCGGCGTGCCGGTGTTCGCCTGGAAAGGTGAAACCGAAGAAGAATATGAATGGTGTCTGGAAAAAACCATCCTCGACGGCGACAAGCCCTGGGATGCCAACATGATTCTCGACGACGGCGGCGATCTCACCCTGCTGGTGCACAAGAAATATCCGCAGATGCTGGAAACGATTCACGGCATCACGGAAGAAACCACCACCGGCGTGCACCGCCTGATTGAAATGCTGGCCAAGGGCGAACTGAAAGTGCCCGCCATCAACGTGAACGATTCCGTCACCAAGTCCAAGAACGACAACAAGTACGGTTGCCGCCACTCGCTGAACGACGCCATCAAGCGTGGCGTGGACATGCTCATGGCCGGCCGTCGCGCCCTCGTGATCGGTTATGGCGATGTGGGCAAGGGCTCGGCCCAGTCCCTGCGTCAGGAAGGCATGATCGTGCGCGTGCAGGAAATCGATCCCATCTGCGCCATGCAGGCCTGTATGGACGGCTATGAAGTCGTGTCCGCCTACAAGAACGGCATCAACACCGGCAAGGCGGCCGACGTGAACGCGCAGCTGCTGGCGGAAACCGACCTCATCGTCACCACCACCGGCAACAACAATGTGTGCGATTCCGCCATTCTCGGCGCGCTCAAGAACGGCGCCGTGGTCTGCAATATCGGCCACTTCGATACCGAAATCGATACCGCTTTCATGCGCAAGAACTGGCACTGGGAAGAAGTGAAACCGCAGGTGCACAAGATCTACCGCGTGGCTCCGGGCTCCAAGGTCGATCAGGCTGATCCGAATTACCTGATCCTTCTTTCCGAAGGCCGCCTCGTGAACCTGGGCAACGCCACCGGCCATCCTTCGCGCATCATGGACGGCTCCTTCGCCAACCAGGTGCTGGCGCAGATGTATCTCTACGACCAGAAATACGCCACGCATTCCGATGCCGTGAAAGCCCGCATGCTGAAAGTGGAAGTGCTACCCAAGAAGCTGGACGAAGAAGTGGCAGCCGCCATGGTCGCCGGCTTCGGCGGCGTGATCACGCAGCTGACGCAGGCTCAGGCTGACTACATCGGCGTGAAGGTGGAAGGTCCGTTCAAGCCGGATTCCTACAAGTACTGATGCCCTGTACTCCCTCTCCCCGCTTGCGGGGAGAGGGTTGGGGTGAGGGGCAGCGGCTTCGGCTGGAACCCCTCACCCCGGCCCTCTCCCCATGCATGGGGAGAGGGAGCGCTGCGGAGTAGAGACATGAGCAAACACTTTTCTTTCGAATTCTTCCCCCCCAAGACCGATGCCGGCGCGGTGAAGCTGCGCGAAGTCACGAAAACGCTGGCGGCCTTGAGGCCGGAATATTTTTCAGTGACGTATGGCGCCGGCGGCTCCACCCGCGACCGCTCACTCGGCACCGTGCTGGAAATCCAGCGCGACTCCGGCCGCGCCGCTGCGCCGCATCTCTCCTGCATCGGTGATACGCGCGAAGAGCTGGCGGAATTGCTGGCCACCTACAAAGCCAATGGCATACGCCATATCGTGGCCCTGCGCGGCGACCTGCCTTCCGGCATGGGCGCCAGCCACGGCGAGCTCGCCTATGCCGCTGACCTCGTGAAATTCATCCGCGAGCAGCATGGCGACCATTTCCATATCGAAGTGGCTGCCTATCCGGAATGCCATCCGCAGGCCGCCAGCCTCGCCACAGACATCCAGCATTTCGTGCACAAGGTGAAGCAGGGCGCGAGCTCCGCCATCACGCAATATTTCTTCAATGCCGACAGCTATTTCCATTTCGTGGAAACGGTGCACAAGCAAGGCGTGGAGATTCCGGTGATTCCCGGCATCATGCCCATCACGAATTTTGCCAACCTCGTGCGCTTCTCCGATGCCTGCGGCGCGGAAATCCCGCGCTGGATACGCAAGCAGGTGGCCAGCTTCGGTGACGATACCGCCAGCGTGCACCAGTTCGGCGAAGAGGTGGTGGCGCGGCTTTGCGAGCAGTTGCTGGAAGGCGGCGCTCCGGGCCTGCACTTCTACACCATGAACCAGGCGGAACCGACGCTGGCGCTGTGGCATAAGCTCGGCCTGCCGCGCTGAGAGGCCGGGCCATCGGCCACGCTTCACTACTCCGGCCAATTGGCATAGACTAACCGCCAATTGGCCGGAGACTTCCATGAACAGCTATCAGGTCCGTGAACTGCTTCCCCCCTCCCACACCCGCAGCAAATCGCCCCGCACCGTGGGTGACTGGCTGAAAGTGGTGCGCGGCGGCCTGCCTGCCAGCGGCGTGGAAAGCCTGCTGGAGACCCTGGCCCTCTCCCGGGTGGAGCTTTGCCAGGCCCTCAACATCCCCGAGCGCACCCTGGCGCGCCGTCTCAAGGAAGGCCGGCTGACAGCGGACGAATCCGAAAAAGTCCTGCGCCTGGGCCGCATCTGGGAGCGCGCCCTCGCCGTGTTCGCAGCAGCACCCGCCGCCCGCGACTGGCTCAAGGCCCCCAATGCCGTGCTGGAGGGCGAGACCCCGCTTTCGCTGCTGGACGCCGACATCGGCGCCGAGGCCGTACTGGACCTGCTGGGCCGCATCGAGCACGGCGTCTTCTCCTGATGCAGCTGTTCCGCATCACCACCCTGCCGCACGCAGGCAGCGCCTTCTCGGGCGAAGGTGCCCGTCTCTACGGCGGCCGTTGGAATCCCAAGGGCCTGCCCCTGGTTTACGCCGCCGCCACGCGTTCGCTCGCCCTCCTGGAAATGCTCGTGCAGGACCAGCCGCTGCGGGCGCAATACACGTTCATCCCGGCAGAACTGCCGGCGGACATCAGCCGTGAGGTCCTGACCCCGGAAGATCTGCCCCGGGGCTGGCGCGCCGTCTCCGCCCGCCCGCAGTTGCAGGCACTGGGGCGGGACTGGCTGGCGCGTGGCGAGAGCGCCGTGCTGGTCGTGCCCTCCGTGATACTGCCGCAGGAAAACAATTACCTGCTCAATCCCCGCCATGCGGATTTCACGCGACTCAAGGTGTTCGCAGCGGAAACGCTGGATACCGACAGCCGCCTGCTGCGCCCCCGGAGCTCCCATGAGCCGCAACCATGAACTGATGCAGCGCGACCTGCGCCATGTCTGGCACCCCTGCACGCAAATGCAGGACCATGAACGCCTGCCTGTCGTGCCCATACAGCGTGGTGAGGGCGTGTGGCTGCATGACTTCGACGGCAAGCGCTATCTCGATGCCGTGAGCTCCTGGTGGGTGAATCTGTTCGGCCACGCCAATCCGCGCATCAACGCTGCCGTGAAACAGCAGATAGACCAGCTCGAGCACGTCATCCTCGCCGGCTTCACGCACGAACCCATCGTCGAGCTGTCCGAACGGCTGGTGGCGCTGGCGCCAGCGGGACTCACCCGCTGCTTCTACGGCGACAACGGCTCCGCCGCCACGGAAATCGCACTCAAGATGAGCCTGCATTTCTGGCGCAATACCGGAAAGCCGGAAAAGACCCGCTTCGTCTGCCTGGAAAACGGTTATCACGGCGAAACGCTGGGCTCGCTGTCCGTCACCGACATTCCGCTTTTTTCCGCCACCTATGGCCCGCTCCTGAAAGACCATTTGCGCGCGCCTTCGCCCGATTGCTCACGGCGTGAAGACGGCGAATCCTGGGAAAGTTTCTCGCGCCGGCAATTTGCCGCCATGGAAAAACTGCTGGAAGAACATCACCGCGAAGTCTGCGCCGTGATACTGGAACCGCTGGTGCAGGGCGCTGCCGGCATGAAGATGTACCACCCGGTTTATCTCACGCTGCTGCGCGCAGCCTGCGACCGTTATGGCGTGCATCTCATTGCCGATGAAATCGCCGTCGGCTTCGGCCGCACCGGGACGATGTTCGCCTGCGAGCAGGCCGGCATCACGCCGGATTTCCTCTGCCTTTCCAAAGGGCTCACCGCCGGCTACCTGCCCATGTCGGTGGTTATGACCACGGACACGATCTACAACGCCTTTTACGACAGCTATGAATCCCTGCGCGGCTTCCTGCATTCGCACAGCTATACCGGCAATGCGCTGGCAGCAGCGGCAGCACTCGCTTCGCTGGACATTTTCAGGGCCGACGATGTGCTTGCGAAAAACCGTCTGCTGGCAGCGGAAATGCAAAAGGCCCTGGCACCGCTGGCGGAGCACCCGCATGTGCTGGAAGTGCGCCAGACTGGCATGATTGCCGCCGTGGAACTGGTACAGGACAAAAGAAGCCGCCAGCCTTTTGACTGGCGCGAGCGCCGTGGCCTGCAGGTTTTCAATCATGCGCTGGCAAAAGGCGTGTTGCTGCGCCCCATCGGCAATGTGGTGTATTTCATTCCACCCTATGTCATCACACCGGAAGAAATCCGGCTGATGGTGGCAGTGGCAGCCGATGCCATTGCAGCAGCCACGACAAAAACCGCATCGGGCCTGTCCGGCGACACGCTGCTGCTGCCCTGAAAAAAACAAGAAGGAAGCGGGTTCAATGAAAAAAGGCTTGATGGCCTTGCTGGTCGCCTGGGTCATGCTGGTGGTGATCGCCTGCATGGGCTACATGATGCATCTGGGCCGTCAGATTGACGGCAAAGGGCCGCGTGCCCTGGCGGGCGATGGCGAAGGCGGCTTCTTCCTCGTGGCCGGCAACGAGATCCTGCATTTCAATGCCGACGAAAAGCTGCGCGGGCGGCATGCCCTCGGCACGCTGGGCCTGAAATCGGCCAACAGCCTGCTGCAGGCGGACCACGCCCTGCTCGTCTACGACAACGAGCGGCACCGCATTTTCCGCTGCGATACCGGCAACTGGTCATGTGCAGCATTCAGCCCGGCATCGCTGCCCTTCAGCAATTTCGTCGCCATGGCCTGGCTGGATTCCGGCGAGCTGCTGGTTTCAGACAACGACAATCACCGCCTTGTAACGCTGGGCGCTGACGGCAAGCCGGTTTTTGTCGGCGCATCCGCCTGGCACTTTCCCAACCAGGTCACGGCCACTGAAAACGGTTTCCTGCTGGCCGACACCAACCGCTTTTCCATCCTGCACCTGAGCGATGTGCACGGCGCTTCACCGAAAATCATGCTGCAAACGCAAAGCCGCCCGTATCAATTCGTGCAACGCCATGGCGAGTGGTGGGTGCTGCAGGCCGGGCTCAAGCTCGAAAGCGGCGCGCTCTACCGTTATCGCGACGGTGTGGCGGAAAAAACCGGTACCGGCGCCGAAGATCCGGCCGCGCTGCTGGACACAGGCTCCCGCCTTGTCATTGCCAGCCGGCAGGACTGGCAACTCCTGTCCGTGAACCCGGACAGCGGCAACGCCATTCCCGTTGCCGATGCCGCCTACCAGCGCGAGTTGACGCAGCAGCGGCTGCGCATGCAATCGGCACGACAGGCGCGCAGCCGTGTGCCCTATGTCATGCTCGCCCTGATGCTGCCGGCACTGCTGGGCGGCGTACTGCTGCAACGACGCATGGACGCGGAAAAATCTGACAGCACCTCGGCACCGTCTCTCTTCCCGTCAGATGCACCACTCAAGCCTGCGCTGGCGGCAAACCTGCGGATTGATACGGACAAGAGCGCCGTCGAAATGCAGCGCACGCAGCAGAACCGTGCCCTGCTGCGCGCCGGCCTCATCCTGCTGCCGCTGCTCTTGCTGCTGGCCGGCATGCTCTGGCTCGGCACCAGCAAGATTCCCGGGCTTTTCGGGAAAGCGGGGATACCACTGCTGGGCCTGCTCGTTGTCTTCTTCATCGTGATTCCCTTGCTGGTTTATCTTGGCCGACGCCGGCAGGATCGTCTTTTCAACCAGCATTTCATCTGCGGCCCGCAGAAACTGGTGCATGTGCAAAACGGGAAGCCCGTCAACGCCACACCTTACGCGGCCATCATGCTGGGTGACGAAACCCTGCTGCTGAACGGAAAAGCGCACCCGCTTTATATCGGCCATGGCAAATTCCGTTTTCCGCTGTGGACCGTGCATGACATTCAACGTGAAATCGGCAGCCGCATTCCGGCCAGCCAGCACTTCGCCTCGGACATCACCATGGGGCTCGCCCTGCTGCGCAGCCGCCCGCTGCTCGGCCTGCGCCTGGTCCTGGCCCGGTTCATGGTGGTCGCGGTGATCCTGCTGGTGCTGGCGCTCAAGCTCTTCAGCACGCTTGAGCACCTGCACATTTTCACCCTGTGGAAAATATTCAAACCCGCTTGAGTTCCCCATGCGCTTTTACTGTCCGCTGCCACTCGCACCCCAGACTGAAATCACACTGCCGGAAGAAGTGAGCCACCATCTCGTGCGCGTGCTGCGCAGCGCAGCAGGCACGCGTTTCTTTGTCTTCAACGGCGAGGGCGGCATGCACGAGGCCGAGCTGATTGAAGCCGGCAAGAAAAATGCGCGGGCACGGCTGCTTTCGTTTCATGCGGAAGACCGGCAATCACCCTTGCCCACTCATCTCGGCCAGGTGATGTCCAAGGGCGACCGCATGGACTACGCCATCCAGAAAGCCACGGAAATGGGCGTCACCGAAATCACGCCGCTTTCCAGCGAACGTTGCGAGCTGCGCCTGCGTGGCGAGGAACGTGCCGACAAGAAACTGGAACATTGGCGGCGCGTGGCCATCAGCGCCTGCGAACAGTGCGGGCGCAATATTCCGCCACAGATACACGAACCGCTGGCACTGGCCGACTGGCTGGCTGGCACGCAGGCAGCCCTCAGGCTGGTGCTGGCCCCGGCAACGGGCGGCAGCCTGCCCGCGCAAGCTCCGGCCTCGGTGGCACTGCTGGTAGGCCCCGAAGGCGGGCTGTCGGAAGCGGAAATCCATCAGGCCACGCAGGCCGGTTTCCTGCCCTGGCAACTGGGCCCGCGCGTGCTGCGCACGGAAACCGCGCCGGTGGCGGCGCTGGCCATCCTGCAGGCGCGCTTTGCCGACTTGCGCTAGCGCACAACAACGGCGGCCCGCGCTTTCCGCTGCTTTTGTTGTGCACGTATGATGCTCCCCTGCCTGATGCTGTCGCTCTCACTGGAGGTCGGGATGACCCGCTTGCGCTCCCTCGCTGTTTTTCTGCTGGCCATTTTCTTCACACCGGTTTTTGCGGCCGACACCGCACCGGCCGCGCCCGAAGGCAATACCGGCCGCTATGCGCTGAATACAGCGCGCGCCGCACAGGCCATGGCCGTCACGGCCAATGCCTATGCCACCGATGCCGCGCGCCAGATGCTCTGGGCCGGCGGCAGCGCCATTGATGCCGCCATCGCCGCGCAGGCCGTGCTGGGGCTGGTGGAGCCACAGTCCTCCGGCATCGGCGGCGGCGCCTTCATCGTCTATCACGATGGCAGGAAAACCCTGAGTTTCGACGGCCGCGAAACCGCGCCGGCCGGTGCGCGCGACAGGCGCTTCCTGTTCCAGGACGGCCGGCCCATGCCTTTTTACACTGCCGTAGGCAGCGGTCTCGGCGTGGGTGTTCCCGGCGTGCTGGCCGCGCTGGAAGCCGCGCACGACCGTTATGGCCGCCTTGCCTGGAAAAAGCTGTTTGCACCGGCAATCGCGCTGGCGCGCAGCGGCTTCCCGCTGTCTCCACGCCTGCATGAGCTCATTGCGCGCGATCCCCTGCTGAAAGAAAAAGACCACACACGCGATTATTTCTTCGACCAGGACGGCACACCCTGGCCGGTGGGCCATGTGCTGAAAAATCCCGCCTACGCCAATACGCTGGAGCGCATCGCCAGCGACGGTGCCAAGGAGTTCTATCGAGGCAAGATGGCACAGGAAATGGTGAAGTCGCTGGGCCTGCTGGGTTCCGATATCACCTATGAAGACTGGAGCCACTACCGGCCTGTGGTGGGCGATGCGCTCTGCCAGCCTTACCGCAAGCTGCAGGTGTGCACGGCAGCACTGCCTTCGGGCGGCTGGACTGTCTTGCAGACACTGGCAATCCTCGACCGCTTTCCACCAGAAAATGATGCCGTGCTGCGCCTGCACCGGCTGCTGGAAGCAGAGCGGCTTTCCTTTGCCGACCGTCAGCGCTACAGCGCCGACCCGGCTTTCGTGCCGGTGCCGCTCAAGGGACTGCTGGACAAGGGCTATGTCGAAAGCCGGCAGGCGCTGATCGGTGAAAAAAGCATGAACACGGCCAGCGCCGGCACGCCACCCGGCGCCACCGCCTGGGTGGACGACAGGCAGATACAGGAGCACGGCACCACGCAGATCGTGATTGCCGACAGCCGTGGCCAGTGGCTGTCCATGACCAGCTCGGTGGAAGACGCCTTCGGCAGCCGGCTTTTGGTGGACGGCGTTTTCTTCAACAACCAGCTCACCGATTTCAGCTTCCTGCCACGGGAAAACGGCAGGCCGGTGGCCAACCGGGTGGAAGCCGGCAAGCGCCCGCGCAGCGCCATGTCTCCGGTGATCGTGCTGGACGGGAAAAAACCCGTGCTGGCGCTGGGCTCGCCGGGCGGCAGCCGCATCATCGGCTATGTGCTGCGTGCACTGACCGCCAGCATCGACGAAGGCCTGCCGCCTTCTGAAACAGTGGCCCTGCCCATGGTGCTGTCACGCAACGGCCCCACCGAGGTGGACAGCGATTTCCCGCCGGAGCTGCGTGCAAGCCTGCAGGAATACGGACAACAATTCAGCGACAGCGACCTCAACAGCGGCCTTGCCATCATCCGTCGCGACAACGGCCTGCTGGAAGGCGCGGCCGACCCGCGCCGCGAGGGCAAGGCCGCCGGCTTCTGATCCACCTGCTGCGTCAAGGAGACCGTCATGAAAAAGCTCGCCCTGCACTGGCAAATGCTCATCGCCATCGTGCTGGGAGGATTGGCTGGCCTCCTGCTCAACCATTTCTCGCTGCCCGCCGGTCACGGCCTCATGCTGGCCCTGAAGCTGCTCGGCCAGGTTTTCATGAACGGCCTCAAGCTCATCGTGATTCCGCTGGTGGTGAGCTCCATCATTGTCAGCATCTGCACCATAGGCGATGAAATCGGCCGCATGGGCGGCAACACCCTCGCCTATTACATCGGCAGTCTTTTGGCAGCCGTGGTGGCGGGCATGCTTTGCGTCAACCTGCTGCAGCCCGGCATCTACCACGGCCAGCCGCTGCACGAGGTGATTCCGCTGCCGGCGGATACGGCCACCGCCCTCGCCTCGGTACAGGGCAAATCCCTTGGCGATGCCGCCGGCGTGGTGCTGAGCCTGGTGCCCGACAATCTTTTCGGCGCAGCCACCGAAGGCAATATGCTGGGCCTCATCCTGTTTGCCCTGCTCTACGGTTTTTTCCTGGGTCGCCTGCCGGCGGAATTGCGCGAGCCGCAGCTGAAACTCTGGACCGGCCTGCAGGCCATCATGATTTCCATCACCCAGCTCGTACTGCGGCTGGCCCCCGTGGGCGTGTTCGCGCTGATTGCCACCACGCTGGCAGCCACCGGCTTTGAAGTACTGCAGCCCATGCTCTGGTTTTTCGCCACCATACTGATTGCCCTGGCGCTGCACATGCTGTTCTCGATTTCGCTCTTCCTGCGCTACGTGATACGCGTCTCGCCATGGCGGCACCTGCAGGCCATGGCACCGGCGCTGCTCACGGCATTTTCCACCGCCTCCAGCAACGCCACGCTGCCTGTCACCATGCGCGCACTGAAAGAACGTGCCGGCGTTTCCGAGCGCGTGGCCAATATGAGTGCGCCGCTGGGTGCCAGCATGAACATGGATGGAACGGCACTGTATGAATGCGCTGCCGCGCTCTTCCTGGCGCAGGCCTACGGGCTGGAGCTTTCGCTGGGCCAGCAGTTCACGGTGGTGCTGATTGCCTTGCTCACCGGCTTCGGCATGGCGGGCATTCCCGCCGCCAGTCTTGTCGCCATTGCCGTCATCCTCGGCGCCGTGGGCTTGCCATTGGAAGCCATCGGCCTGCTGCTGATCACCGATCGCCTGCTCGACATGTTCCGCACGATGGTGAATGTCTACAGCGATTCCATTGCCGCTGTCTTCGTGGCAAGGCAGGAAGGCGAAAACCTGCAGGCCTTGCAGGACAAACCGCACTGAATCCACGGCCCCGAAAAAATCCGGGACAGCGCAAAGCCGCCTAGTGCTTGCGGCAGGGCGCGAAAATATCCAGTCCCGGCTGATACACGCTCGTACTTATATCCAGCACACCCAGCACGGAATGGAAAACATTGTCGTGCGAATAAGGCGTGTGGCGACCCTGCATGAGACAGGTGGCGTCGATGCCTGCGGACTGCTGCAGGGCAGGCGAAAGCCAGATCAGGGCCGGCACATGTTTCTGGTAATCCGGCGCCAGTGCATAGGGATAGCCGTGCAGGTAGAGACCGTACTCCCCCAGTGATTCACCATGATCGGACACATAGAGCATGCCGGTATCAAAGCGGGCCTCATCGTCACGCAGGACGGAAACCAGCCTGGCCAGCACATGATCGGTATAGCGGATCGTGTTGTCGTAGCTGTTGGTGATTGCTTCGCGGGAGCATCTGTCCAGCAGGCTGGTCCGGCACTCCGGCGTGAAATGACGGAAGGTTTCCGGATAACGCAGGTAATAGGCCGGGCCGTGGCTGCCCATCTGGTGCAGGACGACCAGCGTGTCGTTTTTCATGGTGTCGGCGTATTTCTTCAGCTCGGCAACCAGTATCCCGTCATGACACTCACCGCCACGGCAATAGTCCGGCACGGCCATGGCGGTGGTGTTGATGCGTGGCACCCGGTCGCAGGTCTGCTTGCAACCGGACTGGTTGTCTATCCACAGCACGTCAATGCCGCTGCGTTTCACCACGTCCAGCAGGTTTTCCTGTGACCTCGCCTTTTTTAGCGAATATTCCTCTCGCCCGAGGCCCGACATGAGGCAAGGCAGGGAAACTGCCGTTTCCGTTCCGCAGGAGCCGAACTGCGTGTAATTGACGACATCACTGTGCTGCGCCAGCTCCGGATTGGTCTGGCGGCCATATCCGTTGAGCGAGAAATTGGCCGCACGCGCCGTCTCGCCAATGACCAGCACGAAAAGCCGCTTGCGCTCACGCACCGGGCGTTGCGCATCCAGACCGATTTTCGTGAGCTCGGGCGACACTGCCCGGCTTTCACCGAGATAGTCCATCAGCCCTTTCAGGAAATTGTTGGGAACAATGAAAAAGCGCAGTTCCCTGTGGTTACGCGCCACCGAGGCATAGCTCTGGTAAAAAAGACCGACCATCAGGCCAATGACCAGTACGGAAAGGACCATGCCGAGTGCGCGTGCCTTGAGCACCTCCCACCATGGCATGCGCTTTATCTTCACCCGCCAGAGCAGGACAACAGGCAGCACGCCCAGGAAGAAAAAATAGAGAAGCAGCTTCCAGGTCAGCAAGCCCAGCATCTCGGCCAGATCCGTTTCCAGCACGTTCTGCATCATGCGGCCATCAATGACGATGCTGTACTGGTTCATGAAATAGCTGCCGGCTGCCGAGAGCGGCAACAGCAGGGTCAGCAGCGGACGGACTCCCCAGCGAAAAGGCAGGAGCGTGAGCACCAGATTGAAGAAGGCCACCAGCAGGAAAAAGGCGCTGACCAGGAAAAGCCATGCCCCCGGCTTGTCGGGGCTTACCAGATGCAGTATCTGATGCCAGAACGCCGTGTTGTAGAAAACGGCCAGCACCAGCGCCACCATGCCCGCCACATGCTCCGGGCGCCACTCTTTCTGCATTCTTCTCATTTCCGCCTGCAGGCAGTTTTCATGGGACGAGGCAGCCGCCATTGCGTTTGATGACCGCCGGAAAATTCAGGCCATGCATGGCCGGGGCGCAGTGAAACACAAGCGGGAAAAGAAAATCGTCTCTGTCTGTAACCGGCTGCATGAAGACATCCGGCCCCGAAGGGCCGGATGTCTTGCGATGGCAAACAGGAACTCAGGAAGAAAAGGGCAGCATGCGCCGCAAGGTACGGTCACGCGTGAAGAAATGATGCCAGAGGGCCGCGCCGGCGTGCCCGGCAACGACAACAAGCAGCAGTGGCCAGAGTATTTCCTTGTGCAATGCCATCAGCTGGCCCGCCCAGGGTTTGCTGGCTGCCAGGACAACGGGAATGTCGAAGAGGCCGAAAAAGGAAACGGCGCGGCCGGAGAACTGCGAGGCCAGCAGGGCAGACAGGGGCATGAGAATCATGAGTGCATAGAGGCCCCAGTGCGCCGCCGTGGCAGCAAGCTGCTGCCAGCGGGGCGCCGGCTCCGCTGCTGGCGTGCGGCCGGAAAGCCGCCAGTAGAGCCGCAGCCACACCAGCAGGAAAACGCTGGCGCCAAAGGACTTGTGCAGCAGCATCCACTGCGCGCGCTCGGCCGAACCCTTGGGGAAATCCTCATGCGATTCCACGGCAAACCAGGCAGCGATGATGAGCAGGAAAACCAGCCAGTGCAGGGTTTTTGCCACCCATCCCCATTGCTGTGCGGTATTGCGTGCAGGCATTGCAGGCTCCTTTTTCTGGAAGACAGGACGGGAAAAAACCACGCGGAAACGGGAAACCAGCAGGACGACCCAAGACCGGCGACGATCTTTTGCCCTGTCTTCCTTCAGCCCAGCAACTGCGCCTCGATCACATCCAGGTCGGGAATCACGGCCAGTTCGCCGGCATAACGCACCTGCAGGAATTCCATGGGGCCGGTGGCGGCACCCTCCAGGTCTTCCAGCTCGGCAATCTTGACCTTGGCCAGACGCGGAATGCCCTGCACGACGATGCCGTAGTAAGGCAGCTCGCGCTGTGCGCTGATACCGCTGATGATGGCCACGCGCTCGCATTCACGCGGCACGCTCTGGCCGTTCAGGCCCTCAAAGGCAATCACGGGCACCGGCATGTCGCGCCAGTTCAGCACGCCCAGCTTCCACGCCGGGCTGCCTTCCGGCGCGGCCACCAGTTCGTTGCCGGCCACCACTTCAATCACGGTGGCGCTGGGCAGCAGCAACTGCTTGCCCGTTACCGGCGTGAGCAGGCAGGCGATGGTGCCGGTGGTGGCGCCAAGCAGCGTGGTCTGGTTGAGCGTGAGCTGGGTCGTGGCCATGGCAATATCCGGTTCGTATCTGTTCTGGCGCACACCGCCAGGCAGCGGTCGGGCGCGAAATCCTGTTCAGGACGGCAGCGGCCGGAAGCCGACGCAACATCCGCA
The DNA here is from genome assembly GCA_030146505.1 of Moraxellaceae bacterium. Taxonomy (GTDB): domain Bacteria; phylum Pseudomonadota; class Gammaproteobacteria; order Pseudomonadales; family Moraxellaceae; genus UBA2031. The sequence goes on along the minus strand of JASLCO010000113.1, from coordinate 4,281 downwards.
AAAAAACCACCGGTGCTGGTGCCGGCAATCACCTTGTCAGCTGGCCGCCACCACGCGCTGGCGCACATGTTCGACCAGATGCGCCGCGAGCTCGCCGGGCGTGCCATTGAAACTCACCACGCCGGTGGCTCGCATGGAATCCGGCTGGCTGGAGCAGGCACAGGATTCCGCCGTCTGCCCCCAGATGAAACCACCGGCATCCTGCATGAGCGGGCCGGAAATGGAACCGTCGCCGCCCATGCCACTGAAAATCAGGGCGCCGCTGCGGTCGCCGAAGCGACGCGTGACATTGGCCATGATCTGGTCGATGGAAGGCGAATAGGGACCATCCCATTTGATGTCGCGCACCAGCACTTCACCTTCGTCGCCAAAATCGATTTCAGTGGCCACCGGCGCAATCAGCAATTCGCCATGGCGCAGGCGATCACCAGCAGCGGCCACCTTGCAGGGCATGCCGTTGTGGCGCACCAGCACATGGGCCAGCGTTTCCTGCATGCGCAGGTCGATATGCTGGGCCAGCACGAAAGCCACGGGCAGGCCCTTGGGCAGACAGTCGAGGAATTCCTTCACGGCCGCCGGACCGCCCAGCGAGGCGGCCAGCACGCACACCATGTCGAGGCTGTCGCCGGCACGCGCCAGCACTTCCGGCGGCAATTCCAGCACCAGCGGCACGGCCACCGGTGCAGCCTGCTGCAGGGCCTCCAGATGTTCTTCCTGCACCGGCTCGCCCACGGTTTCCTTGAGCTTGACGAAAACGCGGCGCTCCCAGCGCGGATAATTGCGCGAGCCCTGCGCCGGCGCTTCCTCCAGGCCGAACAGGATGGGTGCTACGGAATGGTCGAGCAGGCGGTCGAGGAATTCATCGTCCTCGTCCTGCATGTCCACCACCCAGACATCCAGCCCGGGATCACCCAGCGCGGACTCGTCCAGCTTGTCCGGCGAGGTATTGAAGCTGAGCTCGTAGCCATGGCCGCGCACGGCCTGGGCCAGGGCCAGACGCTGCAGATTGGAATCGCTGACGACACCGACACGCGGATTGCGGCGCTCACTCATTCGCGGCTCCTCACTTCACCGTGGCTGCGGCCAGCAGCTCGGCAATGGTTTCCAGCAGCTGCTCTTCCTGGAAGGGCTTGCCCATATAGGCGTTGACGCCGATCTGGAAGGCACGTTCACGATGTTTTTCACCGGTACGCGAGGTGATCATGATGATGGGCAAGTCTTCCAGGTTGGGGTTGTGGCGTACCAGCGAGGCCACCTCGAAACCGTCCATGCGCGGCATTTCGATGTCGAGCAGCATGAGGTCCGGACGCGCGTCTTCCAGCTTGGCGATGGCATCCATGCCGTCCTTGGCCAGCAGCACGTCGTAGCCTTGGCGCTCCAGCAGGCGCGAGGTCACCTTGCGCACGGTCACGGAATCGTCCACCACCATGACGGTGCGCGTGCGCTTGGCATCGGCTGCCGGCAGCGCGGTGCCGCTGTCCAGCGATACCGCGACGCGCGGCCGGCTGGCCGATGCCGCACGCAGCATGGCCACCACGTCGAGAATGATCACCACGGAACCGTCGCCCAGGATGGTGGCGCCGGAAATGCCGGCCACCGAGGCAAGCTGCGCACCAATCGACTTCACCACGATTTCACGCGAACCGATGAGCTGGTCCACCTGGATGGCGATGTGCTGGTCGCCGCCGCGTATCAGCAACACAGGCAGCGGCAGGGTATGGCCGACGAGATTGGGCGACTTCACGCCGTGCACGAATTCGCCCAGGTAATTCAGGCGATAGGCCACGCCGGCGTATTCAAAGAGCGGCGCATCGGGCGAGTAATAGGTTTCCAGCTCGTAGGGGCTGGCACGCACGATACCTTCGATCTGTGACAGCGGAATGGCGTAGCTGTCTTCGCCGATACGCACCATGAGGGCGCGGTTCACGGCCACCGTGAAAGGCAGGCGGATGGTGAACGTGGTGCCCCGGCCCGTGACCGAGGCGATGGAGACCACGCCGCCCATCTGCTTGATTTCGGAATTCACAACGTCCATGCCCACGCCGCGGCCGGAAATCTGCGTCACGGCGGCGGCGGTGGAGAAGCCGGCATGGAAGATGAACTGGATGACATCCTGATCGGAAATGTCCTGGCCTTCCTTGATGAGGCCACGCTCCAGCGCTTTCTTGCGCACGGCGGGAATATTGATGCCGCGGCCATCATCAGCCAGCGTCAGCACGACTTCGCCACCTTCACGCGCCAGCGTCAGCGTGACGCGGCCCTGCGCCGCCTTGCCGGCGGCAGCACGACCCGCCGGATCTTCAAGGCCGTGGTCGACCGCGTTGCGCAGCATGTGTTCCAGCGGTGCCACGATGCGTTCCAGCAGCGTGCGGTCCATTTCCCCTTCGGGATTGACGACATCCAGGTCCGCCGGCTTGCCGACTTCCTGGCCGGTCTGGCGCACGATGCGTTTCAGGCGCGGCACCAGGCGCGAGAAGGGCACCATGCGCGAGCGCATGAGGCCTTCCTGCAATTCGGTATTGATGCGCGACTGCTGCAGCAACAGCGTTTCCGTGTCGCGCGCCTTGTCGATCAGCGTGGACTTCAGGTCCAGCAAGTCGGAAGCGGATTCGGTGAGCGCCTTGGAGAGCTGGTTGAGCGAGGAGTACTGGTCCATTTCCAGCGGGTCGAAGTCTTCGTACTTCGCTGCCATTTCCTCGTTGTGGCGCGAGATGATCTGGCTTTCCATTTCCGCGTCCATGCGACGCAGCTGGTCGGCCAGACGCTGGATGGTGGCGCCCATTTCCTCCACGGTCTGGGCAAAGCCGTGCACGCCCATTTCCACGCGCGAACGCGTGATGGAGGTTTCACCGGCGAGGTTCACCAGCTTTTCCAGCAGGTCCGACGGCACGCGTATCATTTCCTGCGGACCACGGGCACCGGCATCTTTCTTGAAGCCGCCCAGCATGGACGGCGGCTGCGCGCGCCGCTCGGTGCTGACGGCGGTAGCAACCGGCGCGACCACGTCCGGGACGATGGTGGCCGGAGCAGGCTTGGCCTGGACAACGGCGGCAGGCGTTTCGGCCTGGGGCGCCGGAACGTCTTCCACCGGCGTGGGCTCGGCCACAGCCGGCGCTTCGGCAACGGCAGGAGACGCCTGCTGCAGGCTGCCGCGCACCGCCTTGATGGCTGCCAGCACGGCATCCTGGCGCGCACCGAGACTGGCGAAGAAGGCATCGTCGGCCTTGCGTGTGCCGCCCTGGATGGCAACCAGGTCATTTTCCCAATCGTGGGCCAGATCGCCGAGCTCGCGCAGGCCGGCCAGACGGGCACCGCCCTTGAGCGTGTGCAGATGACGCATCAGCGCTTCCATGGGCACGGAGGCGTTGCGGTCTTCCAGCCATTCGCCCAGCGAAGTTTCTATGCCCTCGGCCAGCTCTTCGGATTCTTCGAGGAAAATTTCCAGGATGTCACTGTCGACATGCTCCGGCACCGGTGCCGCTTCAATCGTTTTGGGCGCCGGCGGCTCTGCCGGCACCACCGGTACCTCCGGCTCGGCGGGTGCCACCGGCGTCAGGGTGACAGCCGTGGGCACGTCCTGGAAGTTCACCGGGTCGGCGATATAGGACTTGATCTGTTCGATGAGGTCGCCGGTATCGGGGCAGGCGCCATGCCGGCTCAGCGATTCGACCGCCTCGGCCAGACGGTCGTGGCAGCGATGCAGCAGGCCGAAGAGCACAGGCGTCGGCGTCATCAGGCCGTCGCACACGGCCTCGTAGAGATTTTCCAGGTGATGGGAAAGATCGCCCAGCGCCGAAATCTCGGCCATGCGCGCACCGCCCTTGAGGGTGTGCAGGCCGCGCTGCAACTGCTGTACCGGCAGGATGTTGTTGGGATCATTCTGCCAGGCGGCGAGCTGCTCGCTGGTGGCATCAATGATCTCCCCCGCCTCTTCCATGAAGATTTCCAGCAGCTCCGGATCAAAGCCCTGGTCCTGCGGCAACACCGAGGCCGGGGGCGCCATGGTGACGGGCGGCGGGGTGAAAACGGCAGCAGGTTCGGGCACCGCTTCAGCAAGCGGCGCGGGCACTTCCGGGGCGATGTCGGGCAGCGTGGCGGCGGACAGGTCGGCGTCGGGGAAGAATTCGGCAAATACGGCATCTGTATCCTGCACGGGAGCAGGCCCGGATACCGCTTCAGGCTCGATCGACACGTCGGACCCGGCTTCGGCAACGGGTACATCAAGCGAGGCTTCGACAGGTATTTCCGGCGCCGGCGTCTCCATGCCATCCGGCAGCGGGA
>JASLCO010000102.1 GCA_030146505.1 Moraxellaceae bacterium | reverse complement strand
AGAACGTGGAGCGCAGGAGCGGGATCATGGCCAGCACGGCGGCGGCCGCGGTGAGCATGATGGGACGGAAGCGGCGCACCGCAGCATCCACGATGGCGGTCCAGCGGTCCGCGCCGGCGCTGATGTCCTGCTCGATCTGGTCAATCAGGATGACCGAGTTGCGGATGATCATGCCGTTCAGCGCAATGATGCCCAGCGTGGCGACAAAGCCCATGGGCTTGGCCAGCACCAGGAGCGTGAGCGTGGCGCCGATCAGGCCCAGAGGGCCGGTGATGAATACCAGCAGGCTGCGCGCAAAACTGCGCAACTGCAGCATCAGCAGCGTGAAGATGATGAAGAGCATGAGCGGCACATTGGCGGAAATCGAATTCGTGCCCTTGCTGGATTCGGCCACGGTGCCGGCGATCTCGATGATGTAGCCGGGTGCCAGTTCACGGCGCAGCGTGTTCAGCTTCTCGTCCAGGCGCAGGGCAACGGTGGTGCCCTGTATGCCTTCGCGCACATCGCCCTGCACGGTGATGGCAAAATTGCCGTTCTGGCGCCAGATCACGCCCGGTTCCCAGCCGAGATGGGCCTGGCCCACCTGCGAGAAAGGAATGGAGCGGCCGCTGGCCGTGGGCAGGTAGGCGCTGGCCAGCGCGGTGATGGAATCACGCTCTGCCTCCGGCTGGCGCAGCACGATGCCGAGCAGGCGGTTGTTCTCGCGGTACTGGCCGATGGTGGAGCCGGACAGGATGGTTTCGCCGGCCGTGGCAAGATCGCCGCTGCCCACGCCCAGCGCACGTGCACGCGCCTGGTCCACCTCCAGCTTCAGTACCTTGATTTCCTCGTTCCAGTTGTCGTTGATGCCGCGCATGTCGGGATCGGCATAAAGCTGGGCTTTTACCTTGTCGGCAAGCAGGCGTACCTGGCCCGGGTCCGGGCCCATCACGCGGAACATCACCGGATAGGTCACGGGCGGGCCGTTGGGCAGCAGCTGCACGCGCGCGCGGATTTCCGGGAATTCCTGCGCGAGCAGCGTGGGCAGCAGTTTGCGTATGCGCTCGCGGTCATCGTGGCTTTTCGGCAGCACGATGAGCTGGGAGACATTGTCCTGCGGGAAAATCTGCTCCAGCGGCAGATAGAAATGCGGCACGCCGGAACCCACGAAGCTCGATACGTTTTCTATGCCGTCCAGCTTGCCAAGGCGGGCTTCCACGCGCTTGGCCACGTCTTCACTGGCCGCGAAGGACGCGCCTTCCGGCAACCACAGGTCGACGATGATTTCCGGACGGCTGGAATCGGGAAAAAACTGTTTTTCCACGGCCTGCATGCCGATCACGCCCAGCGCCATGGCGCCCAGCGTGGCGCCTATGGTGAGCCAGCGGTGCTGCACGCAGAAATCCACGGCACGGCGCACGCGGTTGTAGAACGGCGTGTCGAAGACTTCGCCGTGGCCGGTGGCCGTATGCTCCTTCAGCAGCTTGTAGCCGAGATAGGGCACGAAATAGACGGAGACAAACCAGGAAATCAGCAGGGCTGCCGTGGTGACGGCGAAAATCGCGAAGGTGTATTCGCCCACGCCGGATTTGGCGAGCCCTATGGGCAAGAAGCCGGTGGCGGTGATCAGCGTGCCGGTGAGCATGGGCATGGACGTGGCGGAAAAAGCGTAGGTGCTGGCGCGCAGCCGGTCATAGCCTTCTTCCAGTTTGCGCACCGTCATTTCGATGATGATGATGGCATCGTCCACCAGAAGACCCAGCGCGATGATGAGTGAGCCCAGTGAAATCTTGTGCAGGTCGATGTCGGCCCAGTTCATCACCATGAAGGTGGCGGCGAGCACGGTGGGAATCGAGAGCGCCACGACGAGGCCGGGCCGTATGTCTATGCGCCAGGGGTGCCGGTGCAGGCCCAGGCTCAGGAAGGACACTGCGAGCACGATGACGAGGGCTTCGGCCAGCACATGCAGGAATTCGCGCACGGACAGCGCCACCGCTGCCGGCTGGTCCTGCATCTGTTGCAGCTCTATGCCGGCGGGCAGGGTGTCGCGCAGTTGCTCGGTTTTTGCCTTCAGGTGTTCGCCCAGGTGGATGATGTCACCGCCCTTGGCCATGGAAATGGCCAGCGCCACGACTTCTTTTCCCTTGAAGCGCACCTTGGGCGTGGGCGGGTCTTCGTATTCACGCTTGATCTGCGCGATGTCGCCCAGGCGGAAGGTGCGGCCGTTGAAACGCAGGGGCAGGGCGCGCAACTCGTCCATGTTGTGGAACTGGTTGCCCACGCGTACCTGGATATTGTCGTGGGGCGTGTGCAGCTCGCCGGCAAAATCCACGGCGTTCTGGTCATTGAGCGCCGTGATGACCTGGCGCATGTCTATGCCGAGGCGCGCCAGCTTCTGCTGTGAAATCTCGACGTAGATCTTTTCTTCCTGCAGGCCCAGCAATTCCACCTTGGCGACATCGGGCACCTGCAGCAGTTGCTGGCGTATGAGGTCGGCATAGTCGTGCAGCTCGGCGCGCGAGAAACCGTCGGCGGAGAGTGCGTAGATCACGCCGTAGACGTCGCCGAATTCGTCATTGAAGAAAGGTCCCTGCACACCCTGCGGCAGGCTGCCTTTCATGTCGCCGATTTTCTTGCGCACCGTGTACCAGATATTGGGCACGTCCCTGGGCGGCGTGTAGTCCTTCACCTCCAGGAAGATGGTGGTTTCGCCCGGCTTGGAATAGCTGCGTATGCGATCCACGTAAGGGGTTTCCTGCAGCGCTTTTTCCACGGGGTCGGAGACCTGCTGCGCCATCTGCATGGACGTGGCACCCGGCCAGAAGGCGCGCAGCACCATGAGGCGGAAGGTGAAGGGCGGGTCTTCGTCCTGGCCCAGCTGGAAATAGGCGGCGCTGCCGGCGAAGAGCAGCACGATGAGCAGGTAAAACGTGATCGCCGGATTCTGGATGGCGATGCGCGAAAGATTGAAGCGCTCCAGTTTCTCGTGTGCCGGCTCGTGATCCCGGTGGTGAGGACTCATGATGCGCTCCTCACTGGCCGGCCACGGGCACGAAGGGTTTCACCTTCTGCCCTTCGGACAACACATGCACGCCGGCCACCACGACCTGCTGGCCGGGCTTGAGGCCGGCGACCAGCACATCGTTGCCATCGGCGCCGGCAATCTGCACGGGCTGGCGATGCACTTGCGCGCTGGCCGGGTCATACACCCAGACGCGGGTCTGGTTCTGTTCGCCCATGATGGCGGTGGTGGGCAGGCGGACGGCACCGGAATTGATGGCGGGCAGGCGCAGTTGCAAGGTGGCGGA
>JASLCO010000392.1 GCA_030146505.1 Moraxellaceae bacterium | reverse complement strand
CCCACGCCGTGCCGTCGGTGTTCTTGACCTTGCACGGGATGAGACTCGCCGCCGGCGTGACGAACGTCGCGCTGCTCGTCGAGAAGTTCGCTTCGCCGAGCACCGCGCCACGGTTCACGTCGTAGATGCTTGCGCCCGCGGGCGCGCTACGACTGATCGTGATCCGAGCCCTCACGGTGCCAGCGGTCGCGCGGAAGAACGGCGCGACCGACACGTAGCGCGTGACTGAAGCGCTGAGCGCGTCGGCGCCGAGGTACAGCGGCGTCACCTGTACAAGCTTCCACGTGTTCGCGCCGGGCAAGTCCTTGCCGTCGCGCTTGCTGATGAGCATCGGCGACGAGACCGCGGTCTTGTAGTCGATCGTGTTGTTGATGAGCTGAATCAGCGCGGCCTCGTAGCCCACATCGCGCGACACGCTCGCGCCGTCGGCAGCGCTTGGCAGGAGCTCGACGGGCCCCGCGCCCGGGGTGAGGTTGTACGTGAAGGAGCTCTCCGCCTGCCCGACGTTGTACTGATGTGGCGGCCCACCGCCAGCAAGCATCCCGCCCGTCGCATCGGCCTCGGCCGAGAAGCCGTGCTGCGCCGTAACCTGGTTGCCGTACGTGTCGAATCGAACGCGGTACTTCTTCGTGGTGTCCCACGCCGGGCTCGAGAGACCGGTCGTCAGCGTGATCGTGTTGCCGCTCTGCGCCGCGACCGTATCGGTCCACGACAGCGGTGCGCCCGACGGGTCGATCTCCACAACCTGCACCTTGTAGCCGACGCGGAACCAACTCGCGTCGGCCGGCGCGCTGGCCTCGCTGAAGCTGTGCGCCTTGCACGTGAGCATCTTGGTCGCGGCGACGTAGCCAGCGCTCGTGGTAGCCTCGTCGACGTCAGCCGCGGGGCCGTACGGGTAGATGCGGTCGACGTCGAGGAAGTAGGCGCGCATCTCGCCGCCGGCCGGGTTGATGGGATCATCGCCAGCTCCGGTCTTGGGCATCGCGCCGCCCGGCGAGTAGCCGTGCGCGGTGACAAACGCGGGCCGCGAGCTCACGCCGCGGATGCCCGTGCCCGGGTCGCGCGCGTAGCGGTCCGTGACATCGATGGTGTCGCCGACAGCCAGGCCCTCCCACCAGCGCGGGTCGAGCGATCGCGAGATGGACTTCTTCGGCCGCGAGAACAGCGGCAGCATCGCGAGGTAGCCAGGGATCAGCGCTTCGACGCCCTGCCCGGTGAGCACGTGCTGACCGTAGGTGTTCTCGGCCTTGATGGTAATGCTCGGTGCGTCGCCGCCCATGTCGTCGACGGTCGTGGAATCCTCGAGCGTCACCGTCGACATGAACCCGTCGCCCGCGGCGCTGTCGGAGATGTCGCGGTTGTACTGGATCTTCACGATCGGCTTGGCCCACTCGGCGCTCTCGAGCGTCGCGGTCCGGTGGTCGTCCTGGGTTCCAGCCGGCGCCGCCTTCGTCGTGTCGTCGAGCGATGCGACACTCGCGATCAGCGTTGGCACCTTCCATGTCGCGAACTCGAGCCCCTGGTTCCGCCAGCGTGTGAACGCGCGACGGAGCGCGAGGTCGCCTTGCAGGATGTCGTTGATGCGTCGCGGCTTGTCGAGGATCAGTATCAGCGACGCGTCGGCGCCGGGAAGTGCGTCGATCGATGCGACGAGCGCAGGCGCAACGCCTGCAGGCACGCCGAGCCCGAGTCCGTAGCCGAGAACGTCGAACGTGCTGTTGTAGCCAGCGGTCCCCGTCGAAAGCATCAGCCACTTCAATAGCGTGCCGAGCGCGGCCTCGAAGATGAAGACCTGCTTCACCTCCGTCTCGTCCTTCGTGACGACGATGCCGCCCTGCACTAGCTCCTGGGACAACTTCGTCGTCTCGCCGTAGGCGTTCAACGTGTAGATGTCGCGAATGGTCGAGTTCGCGGCATCCTTGCTACCGTCGATCAGGTACTGCCCATCGACGAGAAAGCAGCCCCATGGGCGGCCTTGATTGTTCGGCGCGACCACGGTGGCGCCGCTTGGCAGCGTATCGAACTGGTCGACAAACGTCCCGCGCTCGTTGGTGATCGCAAGACGTGGCAGTGCGTCAGTGACAAACGACTGCCCTGGAGCGACATTCCCCGTCCAAAACAGCACTGAAACAAGCGCCTCGTTCTCGGCCTGCTTGATGTGCTGCGTGTTGATCGTGCCGGTGGCCGAGATTCCAGAGGTCTCCGAGGTGACCTGGTTCGCGTCGCCAGTCTCGTAGCCGAGGAACACGGCGACGACCTTGGGCACGACCACCATGAACATGCACGTGGTCCCCGCTGTGCCGGCGATGCGCCAGAGGATCTTAGTGCGAGGGCCATCCGGCGACGCCACGTTCGCCGCCATCGAGTAGTCGCCATACAGCCGCGCGGCCGCGGTCTCAGCTTGCAACCACGTCGTGACGAACGAGCAAATCTCGTCGGCGGTGTAGTAGCCGGCGTTCACCTGGTTCGGGCCCGAGGCGCTGGACGCCACGACGGTGAGCGGCTGCGCGCTCCGCTGCGCGAACCCTTCCTTCCGATCGCCGGCCTGAAACGTGTAGCTCGAATCGATGTAGATGCCCTTGTCGACGGTTGCCGTCCACATGTCCCGCCCGATCGACGTCTCCCGGACGTAGTCGAGCACGTGCTTGAGGCTGACCGCGGTCGCGCCCGTCGCTGGATCGTCCTCGATCGCATCGATGCGCCCGGCGTACACGAGCTGTGCCTCGGCGCGCACGTCCAACACGCCACCGACCACACGGTGCATCCACACGCCGACCCACTTGCCGATCCAGGTGCGCGGGTACTGCGTGACGAGCGGGCGCAGCTTGGCCGCCTGCGGATCGACCACGACGCGGTGATGCTCGGCGAACCGCTGCGTCTCGCTGCCGCCCGCCGCGAACGGCGACCACTTGCCGCGCGTGCACCCGGTGAGCGTCGTCAACGTCTTTCCGGTGTACGCGATGCCCTCGGTGCCGCAGTACACGACACCCGAGCTCGACAGGCCGGACGTGTCCTTGACGTTGAGCGTGGCGGCCGTGCGGTTCGCGAGCGCCGTCAACTCGCTCTCCCAGCCCGCGTTTCTTTTCGCGAAGTCGATACCGAACTGGTCAGGCGTCGGCGCCGATGGATCGGGCACGACGTGCAAGGTGCACTGACCGCCGCGCGTGAACGCCTCGCTCGGCGAAATCTCCTGCTTGTTCTGCAGGTCGACGTACAGCCCACCGAGCGCCTGCGTCCAGTCGCCGCCCGAGCTCGCGGTGTGCGCGGTGACCGCGGCCGCGGGCGTGTGGTGGTTCGTCAGCAGGTACTGGTAGCCCTCGATCGCGACCACGTAGACGTAGTTCGCGCTGCCCGACTGCAGCATCTGTAGCGTCGTGCCCATCTACGGCCCCACGTCCGCCGGCGAGGCGGTGATCATCGGGATCTCGAGCCGAAACAGCCCCGTCCACGGGGTGGCGGAGAGCGATGCCTTCACGGCCTCGACGCCTTGGAGATACCAGCCGCGCACCTGACGATCGGAGCCCAGCGGGTTAGCAACCGTGCCGCCGAGCTGCGCGTAGATCTGGACCTTGCTCGCGACCGTGAACCAGGGATGCCCGTCGCCCCACTGCGTGTCGGCGAGAAACTGCTCCCACGACGCCTTGATGCCCAGCTCGCTCTCGAGGTAGCGCGCGCGGGGGACGTGCGAGTAGACGAGGTTCTTGTGGACGAACTTGCTCGTACCCTTGTGGCCGAACATGCGGCCGTCTGGCGTTTGCATGAGCCGCAGATCGGTCGACACGGGCGCCATCTGCGGATCGCCGTCGAGCGCAAGCGGGCAGTCGGGGATCCAGCGCCCGCGCGGGTTGTACACGCCAGTGCGCGGGCCGCCATCGACGCCGCTCGCATGCGACGCGATCGGGGCATCGAAGCCGAGCAGGTCGCGCAGCACGGTGTTCGGCCAGCTGATGGCCCAGTTCCCTGAGCTCTGGTAGCAGACGATCGTCGTGCAGCCCGGCGTTCCGACGTCGTAGATGTAGTCCACGTCCCAGCTGCCACCGGGCGCCGGGCGTTGGGCGTTGAGCTGCGCGGCCAGGTGTGCGGCGAACGTTGAATGCGAGTAGTAGCCCGCCGTGATCGACACGGTCGTCGGGCCGCCGCCGGCATTCGTCGCCGACACGGTGACGCCAGATGGCACGGTGAACCAGCTCTCGATGAAGCCTGGAAACATGGCTACTCCTGCACCACGCCGGTGGTGCCCTTCGCGCGCTGCCAGATCTGCTCGGCCCTGAGCCGACGCATGCGCGGGCTCTCGTCGCTGAACGCCTCGCCCGTGACGATGGTGACGTTGGTCTGACGCGCGGCCATGGCTTGGTCCTGTTCGCTGCGTTGCGGCGCTGACGACGAGCCGCCGCCTGATCCGCCGCCTGATCCGCCGCCGCTATTGCTGCCCGTCGGCGTCGATGCCCCTCCACCGAGCGCGCGAGCAGCGACGGCGGCTGCTGCCGCACCTGCGCCGTACGCTGCAGCGGCCTTCGCGTGTGCTGCCGCGCCGCTGTAGTCGTGCCAGGCAAGCGACGCGATCGCCGCTGCTCCTTCCTTGAGCGAATCGATCGCCATCGTCGCGGCGATGCCTGCCAGATAGCTACTGAGGAACTTCCTGATCGCCTGGCCAGCGCTCTCGCTGCCCGAGACCCATGCCGACATGCCGGCGGTGACCGCGCCGGTCAGGCCATCAAAGGCGGTCTTGTAGCCGTTGATCTCGTCGATCGATCCGAACATCGACTCGAGCACGGACTTGCGGTCCTTGGCGTTGTAGTCGTCGATCTGCTTCTTCGACCACTGCGAGTCGTCCCTCGGGCGCGGGACGGAAACTCCGCTCATGGGAGCGCCTGCGGTGAGCCCCTCGAGGCGATAATTCTGACCGTACTCGTCACGACCGAAGTCCGGGCCAAAGCTCGCATCCTGCTCGGCCTGGAGACGGCGCTCGAGCTCCTCAGTGCCCCGCTTGGCCTCCGCATTCGCGAGCGCCTTGAGCTCGTCGCGGCGCTGCTGCCACCGCCGCTTGGCGTCCTCTTCGCGCTTCTTCCGCTCGTCGTCTCGACGGCGATAGTCGTCGTCGATGGAGCGAAGGAGGTCGGAGTACTCCTTCCCGGTGATCGTCCCAGCCTGCAGCTCCTTGTTCAGCCGCGCGACAGCCTTCGCCGTGTCGTCGTGCTTCTGGCGCATCTGCCCGACGAGATCGAGGTTGTCGACCTCGACCTTGTTGAGCTCCTTGAGCCTCCGGGCTGCGTCCTCAACGGTGATCGTGCCAGCATCGCGCGCCGCCTTAATGTCCTGCTCGCCCCGCACCCGCTCGCGGAAGCGCTTCTGCTCCTCGAGCCAAATCGCACCGTCGATGCGATTGTTTGCCTCGCGCGCATCCTGCACGTCCTGCAGCGCACGCCTTGTGCGTTCGAGGTCCGCACGCGCGCCTTGGCCTGATACGCCGCCGTTCTGGTCGCGTTGGTTCTGCTCGACGGTATACGCTTGCCAATACGCCTGATCCGCAAGCTCCTCCTGCTCGCGCAGGGACCGGCGCTTTGCATGCTGATCGCTCTCAATGCGGAGCCGCTTGAGCGCCTCGGTGTGCTTATCTGCTGCCTCGGCCGCGTGCCTCTCTGCCTCGGTCTGCTGGTTGGTGCCGCGGATGAGCCCGACAAGTCCGCCGGCGACCGCGCCGATCGCGCTGCCGAGTGGACCGCCAAACGCCGCGCCCATCGACGCACCGTTGACCGCCGCAGAGAGTGCCGCCCCGGCCGTGCCCTGGATGTCGGCGTTCAGCCCCTGCATCCCCTTGCGGATGAGGTCGAACGTGAGCCCCTTGCCGATGTCGCGCAGGCCACCCGCGAAGGTCTTCGTGTCGAACCCGAGCGACTTGATGCCGTCGCCGAGCTTCGAAAGCATCGACGACGACGCCGGCATCTTCGCGGCCTCGGCCGCAGCGCCGGCTAGGGTCGCGCCGGTCGCTTCCGCTTGCTGCTGGAGCCGCTTCTGCGCCGCCGAAAGGTTGTCGGTGGCCCTGACGGCACCATCGGTGTTCCCCTCGATGCGCAGAACGGTGGTGTCAGTCGAGATCGCCATGGCTACTTCTTCTCCGGGTTCGCCAACGACCAGCGCAGCACGTCACCCTCGGCCCCCTCGAGCACGAGGAGCGCGTCGCGCATCGCCTCGGTGAGCTCGCCGTCCACGATGAGATGGAGCGAGCTCTTGTTCAGGAAGAAGCGCGCCTCCAGGGCCTCGATGACCTCGGGAAGCTTGGTCGTGTAGCCAGGGCACGTCACGAGCGGCCCGCCGTCGTAACCCGGCGGCTCGTAGCCGCGTGCGCCCTCGACCGGCGGCTCGTACGCGCACGCGAGCGCGCGTCGTGCATCGAGCGGCGTCGTGCGCATGCATGCGCCGCAGTCCGCGTACGCACTTGCCCCCTTCGGGTTTCTCCGCTTGGCTTCGGCGAGCCACGGCGACATGCGGAGTCCCTCTAGGACTTTCCCGAGAGCCCCATCATGCGGTTGTAGACCTGCACGGCAAGATCGCCGACCGCGCCCGGCGCGACCTCGCTGAGAAGGTCCGTCAGCTCGGGGGCCGCGACGCGGCCCCAGCGCTCGTCGTTGGCTGACTTCCACTTGAAGTCCCCGAGGTCGACGACGTCGATGCAGGCGACGCGGACGAGGACATCGTCGAACTCGAGCCCGCCGATCTTGCCAGCGCTGAACTGGTCGAGGATGCGGTTCTTGATCTGGAGCGGGATGTGCCGCATGACGAACTTCGTCGGGCTGAGCCCGGCGATTAGCAGCGAGGACCAGTCACCGGTCTCGCGCGCGGTCGCGAGCTTGCGGAGATGCTCCTTGCTGTCCCCCTGCACGAACGCGGGGTCGCCGGCCCAGAACGCGTCGTAGGTGCGCTGCAGGCTGGGCGGACGGGTGACGAGCGAGATGGCCATGGTCTACGTGTCTCCTTTTGCGATCTCCTGGATCGCGATCTTGACCAGCTCCTTCGTGAACTCGCGGAAGCGCGACGAGCCGGTGGGCTGGCCGGGTTGCGGCTTGATCACGATGCCTTTGACCGCGGCCTGGATCGCCTGACGGACTGCGGGCACGGTGAGGATCTCGGACGCGGATCCGAACTCGGGCACGAACGCGCGCAGTCGGTTGACCAGCGACACGAGCGCGCTCTCGCCGCCGAGCATCGTCGCGTTCAGGCGGTTCGCGGCGACGTTGATCACCCAGTTGTTGTCGCGCGTCGGGTTCGCGACGAGACCGCGCACGAACCGACCCGAGTCGTTGAACATGCGCGAGCTCTGGTTCGGAGGCATCGCGCCGATGCGCCCGCCGCCGTAGCGCTTGGTCGCCCACGACTTGCCCGCGGCGACGGCGGTCGCGGCGTACTTGCGCTTGAGCTGGGTGCTCGCGGACGCGTCCATGCCGATCTCACTGATGCGCGTGCGCAGGTGGTCGGCGATGGCCTCGGCCGGCCCCTTGCCGAGCCGCTTGGTGTCGAGGTCGATGCCGATCGGCTTGGCGTCGAGCGTGACGCTCCACCGATCCGACGACTTGCCGCTCGCAGACGTGCGCGTGCGACGCTCGAGCGAGCCCGAGCCGAAGTCGTTGAGGAAGGTGACCTTCTGCGTGATCGGCACGGTTCACCTCACGCGCGCGCGATGCGCGCGCACGACAGGGTGAGGTCGTTGGTCGAAGTCGGGCCCGTGTAAGCCATCGCCTCGATGGGGAGGCGGTTCATGTTCCCGTCCGCCTTCTGGGTCGGGACCGAGGTGATGCAGACCCGCGGGAAGTAGAAGCCCACCGCCGAGCCCGCCGTCGTCGAGAGCGTGTAGCAGACGTGTTTGAACGTCGTGCCGACCGCCATCGCATGCAGCGCGGGCGTGAGCGTCGTGGCGTCGGCGTCCTCGGTCCACGTCAGCTTGACCGTGTCCGTCGTGCGGCGCGCGCCGATCACGGTCTGGTACGGGTTCACGCCGCCGGGGCCGACGAGCAGTTCCATGCCGAGCGTCCACTCGATCGTGAAGTTGCGAATCGAGCGCTTGTTGCGCGTCGCGTCGCCGACGTCGCCGACGACGAACGAGCCGGCCGCGTTCACCGAGGGCAAGCTCGAGTCCGTCGCCACCGCGCTCGGGAACGCCACGGTGCTGTGACGCCACCATGCGACGGCCCAGGTGATCTCGATGGCGAGGCGCTCGCCAGTGTTGCCGCCGGTGATCACGAAGCCCGTCGGGACGCAACCGTGGAGCTCGTAGCGAAGGTTCGCCGTCTGCACGAGCATGCGGATCGACGTGACCGCGCTCGCCGTCGGCGACTCGTTCGGATACAGGATGACCGCGCTGTGCAGCACGTCGCCGTTGAGCGGTGCGCCGTCGAGCGCGACCAGCGGCGTGAGCGCGGTCGCAACGTGGGTGCCGACCGGATAGAACTGGCCGTTGCCGCGGCCGTCGCCGAGCGTGCCGGCGCGGAACAGCCCGCCCGCCGCGAGCGTGCCCGAGGCGGTGGTAGTCGGCGCCGTGGCGGTGCCGCCGCTGAACGTGGTGCCCGCGGACGCCGTCGCGATCACGTTACCGATGACGATGCCGAGCAGCGTCTCGATCGCGGTGACCGTGGTTGCGCCCGACGTCGGGGAGCCGTGGCCGGTGAGCCAGAACTTCGTCTTGAACGTCGATCCCGCCTGCGCGCCGAGGATCCACTGCGTCCCTTCCTGGCGGTACTGGTTCACGCGCTGCGCGTCGTGCTTCTCGTGCTTCAACGTCGAGACGTCGACGCTCTCGATTACGGGGAGCCGCAGGGTGCCGAACGTGGTGACGTCCTCGCCGAACCCGGTCGGAGACTCGGCCTCGTAGATGACAGCTGCAAGGTTGCTCGGATTCGACATGATCCACTCCTAGATGAGGCGCTGACGACGGAACGAGAACAGTCCGACGATGACGAGGAAGTCGACGGCGTTGCCAGGGACACGCGTGACATCGCCTTCGAACCAACACGCGTCGGGGAACGGGGGCGAGAAGTTTGGGCGCGAGTACAGCCCAATCGCACCATCGAGCACGTCCATGTCACGATCAATGGCGGTGTCGCGATCGAGCGCTTGTAGCGCACCGGTGCGCGCGTTGTGCGGGTACGCGATGATGGTCGTGAGCCGCACGACGCGCTCTTCCTGATCCGTGTTGCTCACGGCCGGCGTCTGTCGCGTGCCGTCGAATCGGACCTGGAAGCGCCGGAATGCGCTCTCCGGGTTGTCCTCACACCAATCGACGAAGTCGCCCTTGCCCTCGTTGGGATAGCGGCGGAACCTCGTCTTAGTCCCGAGTGCGTAAGTCGGCACGATCGCCTCGATGACGTCGAGCGCGCGGTCGCGGATCGCGTCGGCGGTCGTCGCGTTGGGGATGCCAACCGGCAGCGGCGGCTGCGCCCCGAGCGGCATCGCTAGCGGTGTCGCCAGCGCGCCCATCTACTTCGAGACTCCGATCGGCCACCACTTCTTGAGCTGGTCGTAGAGGACTGTGAGGCCGCCGCCGAGCGGCATGACGAGGTCCACGCCGCTGGGGAGGTAGAACTGGCGGTTGGGATCCGAGCCAGCATTCTGGTGCTTGAGCGTGGCCGCGCCGAAGAACTGGAGGACCTTGACCTCGCCGACCTTGATGCCGTCGATGTCGCCGCCCATTCCGGTGAGGATGGAGCCAGCGCCGGTCGTGACGCGGATGCGGCCCGCCGTCAGGTAGTCGGTCGGGAGCCAGTTGTCGTTCTGGCCGCTCGCGAGCGCCGCCGTGATCTGGCCCTTCTTGATGACGGAGTACGGCGAGTTGCTGTCCTCCGGGCCGATCAGCATGCGGCCCATCATCGCGAACTGGGCGTCCATCTGCTGGAAGGTGTTGGTCGAGACGCCGAGCGTGCGGTAGCCGTGCACGCCGTCGTTCAAGGCCATCACCTGCAAGATCGCGGCGCCGCCCGACGGCAGGATCAGATCCTGCTCGTTGGGGCACAGGATCCTGTTCGCCGGCAGCGAGCTCGGGCTCATGTTCGCGACCCGGATCGGCGGGCCGGGCATCTTGTTCTGCAGCGTGACGATCGTTCCGCGCCCTGCCGGGTGCGGGACCATGCCAGTGAGCGTCGCGCCGCCGACGCGCGAGCTGCCCAGCGGCACGTTCGTAGTGTTGCCGAGCGCCGCCCAACCGGGATCCCAGTTGTCGTGCTGGGCGTTCGGCAGATCGACCGCCGTAGGGAGGAACAGCTTCAGCGAGTTGAGCGACGCATCTCCGCTAGGCGCAGCGCTCGCCGCGTAGTAGGGCGCGACGTTTGTGCCGGCGCCCTTGATCGTCACGCCATCGAACACCAGCTGCCTGGCGGCGAACGGGCTCACGTTCGTGCCGGCGCCTGTGATGGTGGTGCCGTCGACTACCGGCTTGGGCTGCAGCGTGGCGACGAACGGGCTCGCCTGCGTCCCCGCGCCGGTGATCGTCGAGCCGTCCGCGACCGCGCCAAGCCGATTCGTGTACGGCGCCGTCCCGCGCAACACCTGCTTGATGTCGTCGAGGTAGTTGCGGTGCTCCTCCCAGTCGCTCGCCTGGATGTGCTTGGTCGGATCGTCGCTAGGTCCGAGCGGTTTGAGGTCCGTCTTCTGGGCGCCG
>JASLCO010000124.1 GCA_030146505.1 Moraxellaceae bacterium | reverse complement strand
ACGATTCACGATTCACGATTCACGATTCACGATTCACGATTCACGATTCACGCATGAAAAAGCCCGGGGCATGCCCGGGCTTTTTCATGTCAGCATACGTTTGAATCAGGCCGCGTAGACCTCACCAAACGCACGCGTGTGCTGGTCAAAATTGCCAAGCAGCGCATCTATTGCCGTGATGCGTTTGAAGTAATGACCGATATGCAGCTCGTCCGTCATGCCCATGCCGCCGTGCAGCTGCACGGCTTCCTGGCCGATCAGACGACCGGCGCGACCCACGAGGGATTTCAGTGCATGCACGGCCTGCACGGCGTCATCGTGGTTTTCATTCACTTTCAGCGTGGCGCAGAGCAGCAGGGAACGCACCTGCTCATAGGCCATGAACATATCGGCCATGCGGTGCTGCAGGGCCTGGAAGTTGCCGATGGCCACGCCGAACTGCTTGCGGGTCTTGGCGTATTCCACGGTGGTGTAGAGCAGGGTGGCCATGATGCCGGTGGCTTCTGCGCCGAGCGCAAGAATGCCCTCAACGATCACGGTCTCGGCCAGCGCCGCGCCCTTGTCTTTTTCACCGAGCAGGGCAGCAGCTCCGACTTGCACATTGTCGAAACGGATTTCAGCGGCCTGGCTGCCATCCACCACGCGATGTGCAGTACGCGTCACGCCAGCGGTATCGGCATCGACGATGAAAAGGCTGAGGCCGTTCGTGTCGCCCACGCTGCCGCTGGTGCGGGCCAGTACCACGATGACATCGGCGCGATCGCCGTTGAGCACCACGGACTTCTTGCCGTTCAGCACAAAGCCTGAACCATTGGCTTCGGCCTTGAGGGCGGTATTGGCAAGATCAAAAGTCTGCTCGTATTCCTGCACGGCAAAAGCGGCTTGCAGCTGACCGCTGACCAGCGCTTCCAGATACTTGGCTTTCTGCTCGGCATTGCCACGCTTGATGAGGCCGCCACCCAGAACCACGGTGGGGATGTAGGGCTCGACCACGAGGCCTTTGCCGAATTCTTCCAGCAGCACCATGGTATCGGTGACATTGCCACCGAGGCCGCCATCTTCTTCAGAGAAGGGCAGCATCAGCCAGCCCAGCTCGGCAAACTGTGCCCAGATTCCGGCATTCAGGCCGCCGTCTTTCTTGACGATGTGGCGGCGTTTTTCAAAGTCGTAACTGCCCTTGACGAATTTTGCTATGGAGTCACGCAGCTGTTTCTGGTCGTCGCTCAGGGAAAAATCCATGATTTTTCTCTCTCAAGAATGTGTGTATGCCGTATGGCGTTTATCAGAGCCCGAGAACCATCTTGGCGATGATGCCGCGCTGTACTTCGTTGGAGCCGCCGTAAATCGTGCAGGCGCGCGTATTCAGATAACGTGCCATGGCGGTGATGGCGTATTCCGGACCTACCGGTTCGATGCCGGAATTGGGCACGATGGCCGCGGGCTGCCAGATCAGGGCCTGGGTGCCAAGTGCTTCAATAGCGAGCTCGGTCACACGCTGCTGCATTTCCGTGCCCAGGATCTTGGTCATGGAAGACAGGGCGCCCGGATCCTTGCCGGCACCGAGGGCGGACTTGATACGGTTTTCCGTGAACTCGAGGGCCAGCAGATCGATTTCCGTCTGTGCGAATTTCTGGCGGAAGATCTCGTCCTGCATGAGGTTCTTGCCGGGAGCCACCTGCTGGCGGCCAGCGAGCTGCTTGATCTTTTCCATCTGCACGCCGAGGCCGGGAGCGTATTCACCGCCGCCACGTTCGAAAGTCAGCAGGTATTTGGCGACCGTCCAGCCCTGGTTTTCTTCACCTATGCGGTTCTTCTTGGGCACACGCACATTGTCGAAGAAGACCTGGCACTGCTCGGGAATTTCATCGAGGCCGACAATGGGGTCGATCTTGATGCCGGGGCTGTCCATGTCCAGCAGCAGGAAGGTGATGCCGGCCTGCGGCTTCACTTCGCGATTGGTGCGGACCAGCGCGAACATCTTGTTCGCGTGCATGGCATAGGTGGTCCAGATCTTGGTGCCGTTGAGGATGTAATCGTCACCATCGCTTTCGGCAAAGGTCTGCAGGGAAGCGAGGTCGGAACCGGCACCCGGCTCGGAATAGCCCTGACACCAGAAATCTTCACCGGAGAGGATGCGCGGCAGGTAATAAGCCTTCTGCTCCGGTGTGCCACAGCCGATCAGCATGGGTCCGCACATGCCCAGACTCATGGGAATGAGGGGCGGGGCTTCGGCGCGAACGAGCTCTTCGGCAAAAATGGCGCGCTGCGACACGCTCCAGCCGGTGCCGCCGTATTCTTTGGGCCAGTGTGGCGCCGCCCAGCCACGCTTGTGCAGGATTTTCTGCCAGGCGATGGCGAGATCGGCATCGGCAAACACGGAGGTGGCCAGACGGCCGGCTTCGCGGATTTCGGGGGTCAGGTTTTCAGCAAGAAAGGCGCGGACTTCTTCGCGGAAGGCGCTTTCTTCAGCAGGAACGTGCAGGTCCATTCTGTGACTCTTGGCTGTGACTCATGACGAGTGTTGCAGTGAGGCAAGGATTATAGGCGGCACCCCCAAGGCGCGTTATGACTTAAAAGTTCATTCTGACTGGCCATCCGCAGGTCAGCCTCCTGGGGTAGAATCGACGCCTGCCCAAATATTCACATAGCCATTCCGTGCTGGAGTTTTCGCCATGCAGACCCGTATCACCCGGCTTCTCGGTATCCGTCATCCCCTGATCTGCCCGGGTATGACCTATGTTTCCAATGCCGAGCTGATTGCCGCCGTCAGCAATGCCGGTGGTCTCGGCATACTCGCCGTGGGCCATCTGGATGCCGAACAGACCCGTGCCGAAATCCGCCGCACCCGCGAACTCACCGACAAACCCTTTGGCGTGGGCGTGGCCCTCATCATGCCGGGCGCCACGCGCAATGCCGAAATTGCCGTGGAAGAAAAAGTGCCCGTAATCAATTTTTCCCTGGGCAAGGGCGACTGGCTCTGCGAGCAGGTGCATGCCTATGGCGGCAAGGTGATTGCCACCGTGGTGACGGAAAAGCATGCCAAAGCAGCCGAGCGCTCTGGTGTGGATGCATTGATGGTGACGGGCCACGAAGCGGCGGCCCACGGTGGTGATGTGACGACACTGGTGCTGGTGCCGGCCATACGCCAGGTCACCAAGCTACCCATCATTGCAGCGGGCGGCATAGGCAATGGCGGTGGCGTGATTGCCGCCTTGGCGCTGGGTGCCGATGCCGTGGCCATGGGCACGCGTTTCGCGACTTCCAAAGAAAGCCCGGTGCATGCCAATACCAAAAAGCTGATTGTCGAAAAGAAGGTGGAAGAAACGATCTACACCGCGAATTTCGACGGCATGCCTTCACGCATCATGAATACGCCGACGGCGAAAAAACGTACGGCCAGGCCGCTGACGCTGTGGGCGGCCGTGATCAAGGCCATCAGTGCAGCGCGTGCCAGTGGCCGTCCTCTTGCAGCCGTTATTGCGGAAGTGATGAAGAACGGTATCGCCAATACGCTCAAGCTGGCCTATTTCGGCGCCTCCATCGAGGAAATCCGTCTTGCCATACAGGAGGGCGATCACGAGAAAGGCGTACAGCTGATCGGCCAGGTGCAGGGGCTGGTACACGATGTGCCCGCCTGTGCGGAGATCATGCAGCGTGTATTGCAGGAAGCTGAGGTTGCCTTGCAGGCGGTAACGCCGCAGGTGCAGGCTGATGCCGTGATCGCAGCTCCTGCCCGGCAGGAAGCCACGGCCTGATTGGCGTTTGCTCTGATATCCTTCAGCCCTTGCAGTATCGCCGGAGAAAAATCGTGAACGTGATTGATGCCATCCTCACGCGCAATGCGCAGGGCAAGCTGGGCCTGCCGGCACCGGACAAGGCCGCGCTGGATAAAGC
>JASLCO010000044.1 GCA_030146505.1 Moraxellaceae bacterium | reverse complement strand
AGTAAATGAGCATTTTGAGTCTGTTTTTCCTCGGTACCCCCTTGAGGGGTGAACGCCGCAGGGCCGACGCGCAGCAGACTTTGAACAGGCTCTAAACACGTCGTCATTCCCTTTACGTGATTCCTGCTAAAGGATTGCGCCATCCCGGCGCAGGCCGGCATGACCCGCACCGCCTCACAACCATTCGCCTCACCACTACTCCCAGGACACACCATGCCCTCCACCCTTCCCCTGGATGCCCGGCAAGAAAGCCGGCTGATCCTGCTGCTGGCCGGCATGCAGTTCTGCCATATCGTGGATTTCATGGTGCTGATGCCGCTCGGTCCCCAGCTCATGCGCCTGCTGCATATCGGCCCTGCCGAATTCGGCTTCCTGGTGGCGGCCTATACCCTGAGCGCCGGCCTGGCCGGCTTTGGCTGCGCCTTCATCATCGACCGCTTCGACCGCCGCCGCATGCTGCTGACGGTTTTCTCGGGCTTCCTCATGGCCACCGCTAGCTGCGGCCTGGCCTGGGATTTCCACAGCCTGCTCGTGGCGCGCCTGGCGGCGGGATTTTTCGGCGGCGTGCTGGGCGCCAATGTGCTGGCCTATATCGGTGACTGCATTCCGGAAATCCGGCGCGGTGCCGCCACCGGCAAGGTGATGGCGGCATTTTCCGTAGCGGCGGTCGCCGGTGTGCCGCTGGGTATTTTCCTGGCCGCGCAATTCAACTGGCGTGCGCCGTTCTTGTTCGTGGCCGCAAGCGGCCTGCTGCTGGCCGGCGTGGCATGGCGCATCCTGCCTTCGATACCGGCGCATGTCGGCAAAGGACCACTGGAACTGCGCCGCACGCTGGTGGAAGTATTCAGCGTGGGCAACCACTGGCGTGCCTTCATCCTGATCGGCGCCCTCATGCTGGCCGGCTTCAGCGTCATTCCCTTCATCAGTCCCTACATGGTGCAGAATGTCGGCCTCACCGAATCACAGCTTTCACTGATTTATTTTTGTGGCGGCCTCGCCACCTTCTTTACGGCACCGCTGATAGGCCGGCTCGCCGACCGTCATGGCAAGGCGCGCGTGCTGCGCTGGCTGGGCGCGATTTCCCTGCTGCCGCTGGCCGTGCTCACCCAGTTGCCACCGCTGCCGCTGGCCGTGGTGCTCATGGTCACGACCGTTTTCATGGTGTTCATTTCCGGCCGCCTGATTCCGGCCATGGCCCTCATTACCGCCGCCTGCTCACCGGCCCTGCGCGGCCGCTTCCTCAGCATGAACGCGGCACTGCAACAGCTCTCCGCCAGCCTTGCCGCCCTCTGGCCCTCGCTGGTGCTGGCACAGGACGGCGCCGGCCACCTGCTGCATTACGAGCTTGTGGGCTATGGCGCCATGGCCATGACGCTGCTGGCCATGTGGATGGCGGGCAAGGTGGAAGTGCGTTCCTGAAAGCGCCGGCAAACCGCCTTCACGGATTGCTTTTCTGTACAGGAGAGTTGCACGGAGCAGGCATGCCTTTACGCCATCCCCCTCGTGCGGGAGGACCGTTCTTCAAAAAAACGCCGGCAGTTGCCGGCGTTTTCACA
The DNA here is from genome assembly GCA_030146505.1 of Moraxellaceae bacterium. Lineage (GTDB taxonomy): Bacteria > Pseudomonadota > Gammaproteobacteria > Pseudomonadales > Moraxellaceae > UBA2031. The sequence continues at coordinate 5,697 of JASLCO010000044.1, read as the reverse complement.
GCAAACAAGCACTCAGCCTTCGCCCACCACGGCATCCAGCAGTTCCACCGACGGGGCAAAGCAATAAGCCCCGCCCACGGGCGTGACGAAATTCAGCAGGCGATCACTCAGGCCGTCGTCGCTGGTGCCGAACATGCGCGCCAGCATGCGGTCGATGATGGACAGGTCGCGCGTATAGGCAATGAAGAACAGGCCCTGCTCACCACTGGCATCGCCATAAGGCATGCTGTGGCGCAGGATTTCCAGTTCTTCGCCGTCTTCCTCGACCAGGGCTCGCGCGATATGCGCATTCTCCGGTTTCACTTCGTCGTCCAGTTCTATGGACTCCAGCTTGCTGCGGCCTATCACCTGCTCCTGCGCGTCCACCTTGAGGCGATGCCATTTGTCCAGCTGGTGCACATAGCGCTGGGCAAAAACGAAGCTGCCCTGCTGATAATGGCCATCGGGAATGAGGGCGGCGGCAATGCGGCCATGCGGCTCCTGCGGATTTTCCGTGCCGTCGATGAAGCCGGTGAGGTCGCGGCTGTCCATGTAGCGGAAGCCGGCGCACTCCTCGAGCACTTCCACCCGGCCGCGCAGGGGCGCCATGAAGAGCTGGACCAGTTCAAAGCAGAGATCGAAACGCTCGCCGTGCACATGCAGCAGCAGATCGGCAGGAGCCGCAGGCATGGAAAACTTGCCGGCCAGGGGCTTGAGCTCATGCAGGCCATCGGGCTGGCTGCCGGCGAGGCGCTGCCAGAGTGCCGGGCCGAAAGCGAGCACGGTGGAAAGCGCGGCCTGCGGATCCTGCGTTTGCAGGCGTCGGCGATGGACGGGAAATTCGCGCAACAGGACACGCAGCTCGTCCGTGGAAATATCGGGGCAACGCAGCAGCAGGAAACGGGCGTAATGCGAAGGCAGGGGCAGGATGCCGGATTGCTCTGTCATGGAAAACCGCTCTGTGGACACTCAGAGCGCCCGAGGATATAGCGAAAGACAACAGGCGCCCAGCCGCGGTGCCAGCGCCATCAGTGCGTCTTTTTCCAGGATTGCAGCATTTTCTGCGCGCTGCGCAATTCCACCGGTTCCATTTCCAGTTCCAGCACATCACGCGCCTGCGCCGCATCGTCATTGTCGTTTTCGGCCGCCAGGCTGAACAGCATCCAGGCACGCGGGACATCGCGTTCCACACCGGGATCATCACCGATCAGCAACAGGCCCAGGCGATACTGCGCATCGGCATTGCCCTGCACGGCGGATTTTTCATACCACGGCCGTGCAGCCTTGATGTCATTCAGATCATCCTCGGCATGCTCGCCCAGCGCGAACTGGGCTTCGTCCTCGCCCTGCGCCGCCGCCTTGGCATACCAGTCCAGGGCGCGGTCCTCATCGCGCGGCACGCCTTCGCCGGCATCGTAAAGGCGCCCCAGTGCCGTCTGCGCTTCGGCATACCCTTTTTGCGCCGCCTTGAGATACCAGGCCAGTGCTTCAGCCGGTTTGTCCTGCTGCTCCAGGATGCGGCCCATGTAATTCATGGCGCGGGGATTGCCGGCCCGCGCCAGCGGCGCGAACTCCCTCTGCGCCACATCGAACTGCTCGCCCTCGAAAGCCAGCACACCGGCATCCATGCCGGCAAGGGCAGGCACGGCAGCCGAGAACAGGAATGCAGACAGAAAAAAACGCGACAGGAAACCAGGGCGGGCAGGCATGATGGGAGACCGGTATTCGACCGGCGCCGATTATAGGCGCCGGCCCGGGCGCCGGTAACTCCCGGCAACAGGACTTTTTGCAAGCACAGGGCCATTTTCTTGAAAACCCTGTCCATGAAAAAAGCAGCGCCCCTCGCGGAAGAGGGAGTAAAAAAACAGCTTCCCGGAGTTTCCATGCCCGCTCTTATACTCGGGCCACGCCCACGTCCAACTGCCCGGCGCCGCCTTCCGTGAACAGACTCTTCATCCTCCTGCTGCTGGCCGCTGCCCTCTTCTGGCTGCTGGGGCGCAAGACCCACACCCTGACGCTGCCCGCTACCGGCCAGCACGCTCCCGTCATGACAGGCAAGCCCAGCGACATCCTGGAAATCCGCATACCCGATGCCGACATGGCTTACTACGATGTGAGCGGTACCAGCGCCGCGGAAATCCGCGACAACCTCGACCGCCAGCATGCCAATGGCGGCTTCGATGCCTTCACCGGCTGGAATGTGCACTGGAACTGGCCGGGCTTCGGCCAGGCCGACTGCGATCTGGGCAACGCCCGCCTGGACACGGAGCTCCATGTACGCCTGCCGCGCTGGCAGCCACCACGCCATGCCGATCCGGCACTGGTCTTGAAATGGAACAGCTATCTCGGCAGTCTGGCTTTCCACGAACAGGGCCATGTACAACTGGCCCGCCAGGGCTTCGCAAAAATGCAGCAGATACTGCACGACAGTAGCTGCACGGAAGCCGATGCCAGCCTGAACGCGGTGCTGGCCGAAATGCGCCGGGCCGATCTTCGCTACGATGCCGAAACCCGGCACGGGATCACCCAGGGCGCCCGCTTTCCCTGACTGACAACATCGCCGGCCCCGCTCCCGGAGCCGGATTTCATCTCCTTTGTTTCTGCGGTGAACTTCATGAACGACAATCCCCAGCTCATTACCGAACTGCAGCGTCTGGTGAACACGCTGGAATCAGCCATTCCCGCCCCCGCGCCACGGCCGGATTTTGCGCAGGGCCAGGCCTTCCGCTGGCGCGCGCATCCGCACGGCGGCTACCTGGAAACCGTGCGCGACCTGAGCCCCATACGCCTTGCCGATCTGCAGAATATTGATCGCCAGAAAGCAGAAATCCGCCGCAACACCGAACAGTTCGTGAAAGGCCTGCCCGCCAACAACGTGCTGCTCACCGGCAGCCGCGGCACCGGCAAATCCTCGCTGGTGAAAGCCCTGCTCAATGAGTTTTCAGGCCAGGGACTGCGCGTGGTGGAAGTAGACAAGCACCTGCTGAACGAACTGCCGGACATCGTGGCGCAACTGCACGCCCGCGCCGAACGCTTCATCATCTATTGCGATGATCTTTCCTTCAGCGACGACGACGCCAGCTATCGCGCCCTCAAGACCACGCTGGACGGCAGCCTGCATGCCGGTGCCGACAATGTGATCATTTACGCCACCAGCAACCGCCGCCACCTGCTGCCGGAATTCCAGTCGGAAAACCAGCAGGCGCAATACACGGACAATGGCGAAATCCATCCCGGCGAAGCCGTGGACGACAAGGTTTCCCTGTCCGACCGTTTCGGCCTCTGGCTCACCTTCTATCCCAACAGCCAGGATGACTATCTGCGCACGGTGGAAACCTGGCTGGGCAAGTACAGCCTGCCGCTCGATGCAGAAAGCCGCCTCGCTGCCCTGCAGTGGGCGCAGGTACGCGGCAACCGCTCGGGCCGCACCGCTTCGCAGTTTGCACGCGACTGGGCCGGGCAGCAGGGCCTGAAAGCACGATCATGAAAAGGTGTGCGAATGAATTCGCACCTACGGGAGAAGGGCAAGAAAACCAGGGCCAAGGGATATGAATCCCATAAAAAGGGATTTATATGCTTAACCGCCTGAACACATCGTCATTCCCGCGATCAGCGAAGCACACGCCAAGCAGGGATGACGATGCCTCAAAGGAGAGTATTTTGTTAGGTATATAGTTCCGATAAAAAAGGCCGGATTGCTCCGGCCTTTTTTATTTCCAATGCGCACACGCCTCAATCGCGCCCGTTTTCCTTTTTGCGCAGGCGCTTGTCAGCATACATATTGAAATCGGAAACACGCATGAGCTCTTCCAGGCTGAAGCCGTCGGCCGGATAGCAGGCCACGCCCACGCTGATGCCCACACTCAGCCGGTGTGCCTTCACCACCAGCGGCACTGCCACGGCCTCGCGCAGGCGCACGATCAGCTGGTCCAGCAGCGGTCCCGGCTCCGTATCCGGCAACAGCACGAGGAATTCGTCGCCACCAAAGCGGGCAATGAGATCGGACGTGCGCAGGCATTCACGCGCCTGTGCGGCCACATGCACCAGCATGGCATCGCCTACTTCGTGGCCGCAGTCGTCATTGATGCCCTTGAAGCCTTCCAGATCGAGATTGAGCAGGGTGAACGGCGATTGCTGGCGCGCGGCCAGGGCCAGGAAGCTTTCGGCCTGTACCAGGAACTGGTGGCGGTTGGCGAGGCCGGTCAGGCTGTCGTGGCTGGCCAGCACATGCAGCCGCGCCTGGCTGCGCGCAGCAAAAGCCACGAGACCGCCGGCACTGAAGGCCAGCAACAGCGCCAGCACCTGCCAGAGGAAGGCGCGCCATTCCAGAACATGGTCGGGCTCGCGCCAGTCCGTCACCAGTTCCCAGTTGCCGCCGGGAATGGCCACGTCCATATGCAGCGCCGTAGCACTCAGGAACGTGCTTTCCGCTCCATAGAACACATCACCATGCGTGCCTTTGCCATCACGTCCGCGCAGGGCATACACCATGTCGCTTTCGCGATTGAGCCCGGCCCGCTCGAACACCGGCCCGGTATCCATGGCAATGGCCACCAGCCCCCAGTAATGGGCCTTGTCCTTGTCATCCACGACGATGACAGGCACGCGATGCACGAAGCCCACCCCCCCCTGCACCAGCCGCACCGGTCCGGCAATGAAAGGCTTCCAGTCCTCGCGCATGCGCAGCACGCCTTCGCGCTGGTCCGGCACGTTTTCAAGATTGACGCCCAGCACCGCCTCGTTGCCGGCCAGGGGATAGACGTAACGCACCACATTGCCGGGCGCGAGCGCGATATTGCGCAGGCCGGGATGCCAGGCAGCCAGGCTTTGCGCCAGGCGCTCATAATCGCGCACGGAAAAATCCGGCTTGGCCGACACCAGCGAAGCGGCAGCCAGCCCCACGGAAAACGTACTGTTGAGTTCGGACTCGAGGCGCGCGCGCATGGCGCTGGCCTCGGTTTGCAGGCGGCTGCGCGCGGCTTCGTATTCGCGCGAGCGCTCCAGGTGGATCAGCACTTCGGACAGCAGGAAGACAAACAGGCCGACCAGCAGGCCCAGCCCCAGCGGCCACCATTTTCTCCAGCGAGCCCGTCCTCTCATGCCAGCCACGCCCTTCTCCTTGCGAGCAGTTCCAATGCCGGGAAGCACCACACAAGCACAGTATCAGGCGCCGGAGCCCGTTACCTGCCGCGCGTCACGAATCTAACAGCAGCGGCAGGACGGACACAGCGAAGACGCGGGCACCCGTCGGCAAAAAGCATGGCTCTGCCGACGCATGACCGGAAGCGGACTTGAACAACGAAATTGAACAGCGGATTGAAAAACCGGGGCGCCGAAGCCAAAGGAGTATGGGCCGTGCCCTGCAAGGCAGAAAGAAGCGCTAGAACGGAGTTTGCCTGAAGCCAATGGACATTTTCCGCTACCCATTTTCGCTTCTTGCCAACACCGCGCCAGCGCTTCGGTTCAGCCATCCTTGCTGGCGCGTCAGGCGCGCAGGCGACGATTCTGGAAAGTTCCCCAGCCGTTTTCCACCAGCGTGGCCACCAAGGACCAGAGCCCGGATTCCTTGGGGCGCGGCTTCTTGCCTTTGGCCATGCGGTGCAACTGGCGCGAATACCACATGACTTCCATCATGGCCATCTTGTCCACCATGGGGATGCCGGTGGTGATGGCCTTGACCTCGTGACGGGCTTCCTTGCCGGCCAGCAGGCGATTGGG